>JAVBPN010000146.1:0-14506 GCA_031549585.1 Bacteroidales bacterium | reverse complement strand
AATAGCGGGTCAATGGCTGCTAAATATGGGTTGGTTATCAACAGGCCGAGGATCAGAGGTGAAGGGCGAGGAATCAGAGTGAAGTAGAGGTGAGAGGTGAGAGGTGAGAATTTCATTCCTCATTCCTCATTCCTCATTCCTAATTTCTATCCCGTATTCCTCCCTGATATACCGGATGATTTTCTCCTTATCCTTCCCGCAGGCTTTTTTGATCTTGTATATTTATAATGGCTAATAAACCAACTTTTTAATATCAAAACCATATAACTGCATAAGGGCGTCGCCTAAAGATAATTGATCTTTCTCCATCTTGGTTTTTAATTCCAGGATAGTTGCATCAACTAAAAATCTGAACCAAAAACCTTGTAGAAAATGACATGCAAGACCTGCCTTTCCATCTAAAAAACCCAACCGGATGAAATAACGATAATTGAAATACAAAAAACTTCGCAAGAATAAAGGCATTTTCTGGAAAACATTATTCTTGAACCAGCGTCTTTTTTCAATTGGGTTCCCTTGTATCTTTGCATCAACATTACCGGTAGCACCTTGATGCATTAGTATTTCGGCAGCTTCGGTTATCGCCCATCGGTTGTGTCCTGATGTAAAAGACTGTAAATCGTTGGCAACATGATCTATGATATCTATTTTTTTGTTAACCACACACTTTTTCCCATTTAATATAAAATGCTGGTCGTAGACTTTTTCTTCACATTTTCCTTTATTCGATCGGAATAAACGCATGTGGTATGTAGGATATAATCCACCATGTTTGATCCATTTACCCATGAAGATCATGCGCCGGCAAAACATAAAACCGTCAAATTCCGAATCCGGTTTAAATCCAGTCTGCATCCAATTTTTGAGAGCTGGTGAAAATTGCTCGCCAGCATCCAAATGAAAAACCCATTGGGTGCCGAAGGGATTGTTTTGTTGCGCCCAATTTCGTTGTTTTGAATAATTCTCGAAAGGATGCGATAATACTTTGACTCCGTACTCCTGTAATATGTTCAAGGTATGATCTGTCGACTCGGAATCGACTGCCAGAATATTGTCGGTAATTCCTTGGATACTGTCGAGACAAGCTTTAATGTTGCGCTCCTCGTTATAGGTAAGTATGATAATGGTTAAATCCGAATTCACTTCTAATCTTTTATTTCGCGTTTTTTGATGAATTTGGCGGGGTTACCGCCGACTACAGACCATGGTTCCACATCTTTGAAAACTGATGCTGTAGCCCCCACTATTCCTCCTTGTCCAATGGTTACTCCCAAACCGATGTAGGCTGCCGCTCCGATCCATGCTTGATCCTCAATAATGATTGGTGCTGTGATTAATGGGTTTAATCGATTGGTGATATCATGAGAAGCTGCACATAAATAGCTTTTTTGCGAAACGGTGGCGTGAGCGCCTATTTTTACTTTTGCAGCATTATAACAATCGACTTCAGGGGCTAAGCATGAGTATTCTTCCATTTCCAAATTCCATGGCATATAGATACGCACAGAGGAATATACTTTTGCTGTTTTATGCATTCGGGCACCAAAACAACGCAGCAAAAAACGCTTCCAACCGCTGAGGAGACTTCTGGGAATCGGCCGGGCAAATACAGTCCAAACAATGGTCCACATAAAACGGGCGACCTGGTTTTTCCGGCTTAATGTGTTTTGGTATTGCGAGAGGTCAACTTTTATTGCTTCCATGAAACTATGTAAACACAAATTCTGGTTTTGCTCTGCCATTCAATATCCAGTCATAAAGCCGGATCATTTTTTTTGCAACTACTTCTACCGAGTAATTTTCTTTTATCAGTTTTTGTCCATTTCGCCCCATTTCCTTTCTCTGGTCTTCTGGTATATTGATTGCAGTTTCAATGGTCATAGTCAATGTATCCACGTCATTATCCACCCACCAGCCACAATGGTGCGTATTTAATTCTTCCCATGGCGTACCTTTAGATGCGATGACAGGAACACCTTTGATCAAAGCTTCAGGTATAATCATACCAAAGTTTTCAAAATCACTGGGTACAACTAAATAAGACAGCGATCCTATGGCATTATCTTTTTCTGCACCGGATAAAAATCCTGTAAAAATTACATTGTTCAGGCTTAATCGTTTGGTTTCATTTTTTAAATATTGAAGGTATGAATCATCTCCTGCTCCAATTATGATCAACTCGCAATCATTAACTCTTTTGCCGAGTTGATCCCAAGCATAAATTAACCGCTCAATATTTTTGCGAGGATGTAAACGTCCCAAATAACCTATACGCACTTTATCCTTAGTACCGGTGGGAATGTCTTTTACTGCGAAATCTACCGGATTGGGAATAACCGCAATAGGAGTCTTAACACCCAATGCTCGGATATGTTGCATTTCTTCCATACAGGTGGCTTGAATTACAGCCGCTTGATCCAAATCTTTCTTTAGGGTTAAGATATACATCAATCTTTTCTGCATAGCAGATTTTTTCAATGCCTGTGGATATATCATCCCTCGTGGAGTGATGATATATGGCCTTTTGTTTTTGCGAGCTATTTTAGCCGTGATATAAGTAGGGTATTGCCAAATAGCTTGTGTGTGATAAAGATCGAATGGGTGATTTACCAGGAATTCTTTGAATAATGGGGAATAAGCAAAATGCGATGCTGTTACCGGCAATTCATTAATAAAAGATGCATGCGCGACAAAAGTATCGCCTTTGCGAGGTTGGTATGTAAGTATTGCAACATCCACTCCTTGTTGTTGTAGTCCCATTACGGTATAAAATACACTCTGGCTTGGCCCTCCGTCACTAACACCGAAACCTGGTATAGTATGTAATACTTTCATCGATTAATATTGAGGAACCTCGCAAACAATGTATCGAATCTTACCCCTATCATCAGGGATTTTTTCTACCGGATTCATCTTTATCGACACCTGTTTCTTGGTTTTTAGCTCTAAGGTATCTATTACAGCCGATATTTTTTCCAAACAAATAGTTGAAGACAAATGTGGATTAAGTACGACATTAATAGAAATCGAATAATCTTCCCTTTGTACAATTTGGAATTGCTCAATATATTGAGTATAGTCATCGAAAACAGTGGTCAGGTAATCACCGGCAATCACACTTTTATCCGGCAATCGCACGCATTCGCTTTCGCGACCTTTGATGGGCGACATTAAAGGTAAAGTTATGCCGCATGAACAGGTTTCGTGAAGCAGTGAACTCCTATCCCCATTTTTGTATTTGATCAGGGGAAAAGCATAATTTTCGAGATCGGTAATGGCGATATTGCCCATATTACCATGTGGTAAAATACAATCATTCACATCGAGGATATCTACATGGCGATAATCTGCATATAGATGCAGGTTTTCGTTATGAGGACAGTTTGAAGCAATCCACATGACTTCGCAACTTCCATATTGATCGAGCACAGGGCTATGAAATACTTGGGAAAACAACTCCCTTTGAACTTGCGACATCGGGGCTGATGTTGCCCACACTAATTTCGGAGCAACCACTGTTATTTGGTGATGTTTGATGAACAAGGCTATCTGCTCTATTGCCCCCACATAGCCTAAGATAATCTCAGGGCGCATCTTATTAATTTCCTTAACAAATTGTTGAATGCTATGTTCGTCAAGTATGGAAGCATCAATAAAAATTCGACTTGTCGGCCACCAAACGAGGAAATCTTTCAACTTTCCTGAAATGCTTTTCTTTGAATTAGGGATACGCCATACCTGCGCCTTGTCGCATCCGGGCGAAACACCCCACCACGAAAGCATTCGCCAACTCAATATTTCGTAAGGAAAACGCATATCGTGATACAAGTTGAGCGGAACTCCTGTAGAACCGCCTGTGGTAGACGACCGGAGGTGCGTTTTTGCAACTGTTTGATCTATTAGTGATAAAGTGTGGTCACGAATCATCTGTTTCTCCAATACTGGAACTAATTCCCAATCTTGTTCATGTTTCAAATTGTCGGGGTGAAAACCAATATTTTTATAATATTGGTGATAAAAGGGAATGTGATGATATACGTGTTCAATAATTTTTTTCCGCTTCTTCCAATTCAATTGTCCCAATTGATCTCCAGTCAAATTTTGTTGCGACAATGCTTCTTGGTAGCAATGCGTTGCTTTGTTTCGAAAAAGCCTATTCTTTATCCAAAAAGAACAATCTTTGTAATCTATCATAGCTAATCATTTATTTTAACCCATGGCGCTATTGGTCTGTTAACTCCCATATGGTCCTGAAAAACATAGTTCATTACATCTAAATAATAATTAGCTGCAACATTGCCTGAAATACTTTTTTTTGCCCAATCAGCAATATTTTTTCTTTCAACAACTGTTACTTTTCCTTTTTTAAGCCATTTTTTTAATATTTCTTCCAAATCATTTTTTTTTACAGAGAAGATTTCTCCCCGATCTTTACCATCTAACAAAACAGAAGCTCCACAGTGGTTGCTTGCAATTACAGGAGTCCCTTGTATTAAGGCCTCATTGACAACAGCCCCCCAACCCTCTTTACCAATAGTAGGCAAAATACAAATATCACATAATCTAAGGTATGAATGCACCTTTTCATTTGGAATACGTCCCAAATATTTTATTTTTTTGGTATGATTAATTTGGTTCTTAACATCATTACACTTATCGCCATCACCAATAATATAAAATTGACTAAAACAGTCAATATTTTTTATCGCAACGTTAATTAAAGGAATAATTCCCTTATTCTGGTTTAATTCCCCAATATAAATCAAGTTTGGCAGTCCACCAGTCCCTGATTCTATACCATTTTCATCAAAATGAACAGGATCGGACTCGGTAAAATAGCCCCAATCGAATATAATATTTTTTGAAAAACCTGTCCGCTCATAACACCAACGACCAATATCACCAGTGGTTAGCATGAAGGAGATGTACTTATTGTACATCATTCTTAACCCGAGATATTTCAAAAATCTACATTTGCCTTTTAATCCAAAATGATCAAACGGCTCCAACATAACGCCAATTTTCAACCTTTTTTTAACAGCATATCTAAATGCCCAATAGTGCATTTTGTAAGTATTGATGCCCGAAAAACAATGAATCGCATCACTAATACACAATAGTTTTATCATTTCCTTATTTGAAGGTGCAACATACACCTGCACATTCCCTAGATTAGGGAGATTCCAGCCTTGCTTTTGTCGATAACTATGGTCTCTTTCTAAAATCAATTTGACCTTATTGGTATTTGCTAGATTTCGTAAAAAGGCAGATTGGTGTATACTATACGTTGGTTGCCAAAAAGTAAAAACCATCCTGATTAGATCTTAAATATTTAAAATTCTGACTAATCTATGAAAACAAAGGTTAAACTTATTGAGGGGCGGTATTTTTGATGCAAATCTTTCCTCTTTACTTAATTTGGTATTCTTATCGCCTAAAGACTCTCCATGCTTAAGAAATATTGAGGAGATCGTTTTAATATAACCAAATCTACTTTCTCTCAGATTTGCAAAACGCCAAAACAAATCCATATCACCTATAATCTTGTAGCTATAATTCAGTCCCCCTACCTTTAAATATAAAACGCGCTTAAAAATTGTGCTTGGTTGAGAAAATGGGAATGTACCTGACCTAAGCAAGTATTTTACAAATCGTGTGCCTTTAATCTTTCTTTTACATCCTTTATGAACATAATTATAGATACCATCAGAACATACAAAATCCAAATTCCTGAATACAGCATATTCGTACATTCTCTTGAATCCATCAGATACCATCATGTCATCACAATTTATCCAGCCGATATAGTCACCTTTTGCAACTCGAAATCCCATATCTATGGCACCATACATTCCAGTATGCTCATGTTGGTGGAGTATAACTAAATGAGGGTATTCATCCAGTATTTTTAATGTGTGATCGGTTGATCCTCCGTCAATTATAATATGTTCATGAGGCACCTTCAATTGAAGAATACTTTCAATATTATATCGAATGAAATTTTCTCCATTAAGTACAGGTGTTATAATGCTGATTTTAGTCATTCTCAGTAAGTTGTTCTTTTCCAATTTGCCTATAAGAACTATCTATTTGATTCATCATCACAATAATAAATGCAAAAAAAGCACCTAACATAGGTCTTCCCTGAAAAGGAGAAAATAGTATCTGCCACATTATACCCAAGCAGGCAGGGAGAAGGTATCCGATGTAACGAGGATAAACATAAATATATTTATATAAAAATAAAAAAATCAAGTATAAAGTATACATCCAAAACACACCTCCTATAATGCCATGCCAAATCCATGCGAAAGTTAAATGAGAATGCGCCGGAATCTGCCTTTCTCCTTTTTTGTTGATGATAAAATCTAATTCCTCTTCATTAGTCAATACTGCTGCTTCAACAGCATAGCCTTCTTCATCTATGGCATATGATCCGTGCCCTAACCACGGTTTATCCGAAATAGCCAGAAATGCAGAAACAAATTCCCCCCGTCCTGATAAAAGACCTATTTTCGAACTGGATTGGCGTTCATACTTTACTTTGTTGGCTTCACCTAAATAACCGTTTTTTGCAGTGAATTCATATATGTTTTTTGCTAAAATTCCACCAATAACGATAGACATTATGAATAAAGGGAGTCTCTTTTTAATCTTGCATTGTATCCAATCTGGAAGATATTTACTTTTCGCATACTTCACAAAGTAAATAAGCACAAAGCAACCAACTATACCTAGCAAAAAAGAACCCCTCGAGCCTTGAAATAAAGCATAAAATGCGACTCCTAATTTGAGAAAAATTATCACCAAAGGATGTTGAGAAAAACCAGAAAAAGAATAAGCGCCTACAAACCTTCCGACCCCGCCAGAAATTAATTGAGAAAAAAGGGTTTCTGCCTCTCTCAAGTTCTCACCATCTGCCATATCTTGGAGACTAGGTGGAACAAAAATAAATAGTGACAACATATATGAGACAGCTGCTCCCCACAAAAAAAAATTCATATATGATAAATTACTATAAAACAGCCAAAAAAAGAATATAAAGCAAAAAAAAAGAGGAATAATCCCACCAATACCTTTTAGTGAATCATTAACTTCTGTACCATTGATCCGATCTGAAAAAAAAGCAGAACACATCCACAAAAAGCAAAGAACTAATAAAACCATCATCCGTTTATTTTGGAACATCACCCGAAATGGTCGCGGGTTCTTTAAAAGCAAATAGATAATCATGGCAAATACCAAAAACTCGCTAATGGCAAATGTGCCGAGTACCCGAACTTGTGTAACAGAAAAAAGGCCAACAAAAAACGCGATGTACTTTTTGTTTAAATAGATCATCTACATGAATGAATTTTTATTGACACTCATGTTTCAAAAATGTATCTATATTTTTGAACAAAGGTGATATTTCTTTTAAATATACCATGTCATAATTCCACCATTTTATTTTTAATAAGGCGTTCTTTTGCTCTTCAGAAAACCGTTCTTTCATTTTTTTGGCTGGAATGCCACCCCAAATTTGATAACATGGAACATCTTTTGTAACCATTGCGCCAGCTGCAATCACTGCACCATCTCCAATGGTGACGCCTTGCATTATTTTTGCACCATGACCAATCCATACATCATTCCCTATTTTAAATGAAATATGCTTTCCATCAATCGATTCAACAGTTCTTGATTCAACAAATTGCTGTTCGCTAACAAATGTAAATCCCGCCTGTTTCCCTAATGAAAAGAAACAGGGATGGGTAGAAACCATTGGGTACAATGGGTGGCGGCCATAGATGCATTCAACATTTGGCGCTATGGAGCAAAATCGTCCGATTTCTCCATTGTTCAATATGCCATTCCGGGCGATATATGATCCCAATCCTATCGAAGCACCTTCTATTTTGGAATAAGCACCGATCCTGTTATATCCTTCTAATCGGGTTTTTTTGTTCAAAATCACATTGTTTTCCAGAATGCAATGATTGTTGCGATTTCTGATTCGAAACAACACTAATAGAATATAACTACGTATTTTTCTGTACAAGACTTTCATTAACCCTTATTTCCCCGTATGTATCTACGTAATTTTCTACGTGATGCAAGCATAAAATCAGTTACTGCAATAGGGAAATAATAATATATAATATGCTCCCATATGAAGTTTTTCAATTCGATTTGAGGTATTAACTTTTTCTTTAGTGTATTATATTCTTTAGTGTGCCTGAAAGCGATCAATTTGAGAAGCACAAAGTCCTGAACAGCAATTTTAAGATACAGGTTATCACAATAAGGTTCAAATTTCTCAAGATAATATATAAGATGCTTATTAACTGGAGGTAATTTACCCGTAATTCTTTTCGCTAAATCTACATCTTGATTGATAAAAGACAATGGTTTTTGATCCAGATAAGCCATTTCGGAATAGATTCCCATCCGTAGTAATAAATCATAGTCTTCATAAAAAGAAATACGTTCGTCAAATATCCCGGATACGTCCAAAATACTTTTCCTGAAAACTATATTCGAGGAGGTCATGGGTGGATGTTTTAATTTGATACACATTTGGATAAAATCAAAACGGCCTGTTTTCTTATCTTCAGCAAGTATCCTTTTCGAAGGGTATACCATACCATTCCGTACATTAGCATGTTGCGAACTATACATGCTAACGGAAGGATATTCTTGAATTAAAGTAACCATTTCCTCCAAATACATTGGGTCCCACCAATCATCAGCATCCAACTGTGCAATCAACTCATATTTCGATGCTTTTATTCCCGTATTTCGGGCTGCAGAAACCCCTTTGTTCTTTTGTGAAATGACCTGAATTCTCTCATCTGTAAATGCGTTCACTGCCTCAAGACTGTTGTCTGTTGAACCGTCATCAACAACTAAGACTTCAAAATAGGGATAAGTTTGGGCCAATACAGATGACAATGTTTTAGAAACATATTCGACTTTATTGTATAATGGAATAACTATTGAAAAATATATTGGGTTACTCATTAACATTTTTGATTATAATATCCTTATATACGCCTATATGCTCACAGGCTATCTTAGAAACATTCCAATTTCTCATGGCATATTCATGATTTCTCTGAGGAAGGTTTGTTTCTTTCAAATGAAAGCCTTTTTGAATAGCCTCTGTCACAGATGGAATATCATGGGGGTCAAAGGTTGGGTTTCCGGTATTTTCAAGTATTTCTCTTACATTGCCTACATTAGGGCCGACAACTACCCTTTGAGCATGGAAGCCTAATGGGAGGTTCCCTGAGTTAAGTATCTCTGCCCGCTGTATCATTAAAACATCAGCCGCACATAGGTATTTTTCCACCATATCATGCTGAATAAAATTATTATTAAAGTGAACGCCTAACAATCTGTAACGAATTGCTTGTACAAATTGCTTGTACCCTATAATTATATTTCTTCGCACACGGTAAAAGCCAGGCGCTAATAAATATTTATTTGGCAGCTTCACTTTTTCCCATGCATTGAGTACCAGATTTCGTTCAACATCACTTCTGAAACTTCCAAAGCACAGCAATACATTTGCATCCGAAGAAATTTTTAATTGTTTTCGTGCAACTAACTTGTCTAATGAAAAATCATATAATTTATTGTAAATATGATGTGGAATAATATAATGTTTGATTTTGCGGTCTGATTTGCTTGCAAAATAATCATAGCTATATTGTCCGAGATGAATCATTGCATCACAATGTTCATATAAATGATTTAATGCAAGATTTAAATACTTATTGGTTGAATAATGAGGTTTTAAATCATGACACGTTACCACAATTTTACATCGAGTCTTTACAATACTCAACTGTCTTATGAATTTATCCAAATCTTCTGGACTAAACATTGGTATATGTCCCATGAGCCAATGAAAATGAATAATATCATAATTTTCATAATGATCCCAAAAGTCATCAACACTACATTTTGCCTCAATACCTTCTGTCAATAGAGCATCCCTTAGTGTATAAACGAATAAATTTTCGTTGGGCGACTCTTTAAATGCAAATAGAACTTTCATCTTTTTTGATTTATTGAAGCGCATTGGATAAATACGTTATGGACTTGGCCCTTTCCTTTGCTATTATTCTATTTATCTCTGAATAATCGAGATTATATAATCCATTATAATCTGAACCTGTGACCAAACGCCCATCAATGTCAAATATCTTCAATAAAGAATCTATACGGGTGTTGCCCCGCATTTTGTTTGTACACACTACAAATGGTTTGTTGAAAAGAATCGAAAATACGATGCCATGAAAAGAATCGGTAATCACAAATTTGGCGTCATAAAATCCTCGCAACCACATCTCCACAGGTTCTGTAACCTTGTCTTCCACGTTCGTATAATGATCCCGTCGCCCTATACAAAATGGAGTTAAGGACAATTGTCTGGCTGTATGATCAATCAGTTCTTGTTTTTCAGCCACATTATCCAAAATATAGCAAAATAAATCTCCCGGACTCTGTTGGGTTTGAGCATTTTCAAACAATGTTTCATAGTCCTCTTTTTCCAATAACATGGTTGGGTCAAGTACCCATTGCGCATCTATCCCAAAATATTTTTTGCATAATGCAATTCCCGATTCTTCTCTTACCGAAACGGCGTCAATTTTTTTGATTAACTCTGCACAATTTTTTGTTAATTCGGGAGAATATTCCCATTCATCCACGCCAAACGATGCTGCATATGTGATCCTTTTCTCTTTTCTCCCTTCCAAAAAGTCGAAATAAGCAGTTTTTAAGAAATAACTCATGTATCTTGGCCTCCATATCTGGTCACTTCCTGAAATGAAAGCATCAAAATGAACTTTATCAATAACATATGTTAATTCTTCGGAAGAATATACCGGGGAAATCTTCGGACACAGGTATTTATCCACAAAAGGGCGGGTATGTTGCCATGCAATGATCCGGTTCAATTCATTATATCTGCGTTCTTTGCTTGGGATCAAAAAATGAATATTATCCTTTTTAAGTATATATTTTTTGATGAATCTTTTGATAAAATCTGAATGTGTGTTCCAAAGACTTCTTTGCGGGTTAAGTTGCAAATCGATAAACCACACATCATGCCCCATTCGTTTTAGAACAGTCATTAGTGCGTATTCCTGAAGGAATCCGCCATAATTGTTATTAAAGGGTAATGTTAAAATCCCTATTTTCATGCAATTTTCTCTTTTATTTTCCGTTTGACAAATACAATCAAATTCCGTCTCATTTCACTTTCGATGCCAAAATAAAAAACAGCTATGGCAACGCAGAACACACTGATGAGTCCTATTATAATAAAACTTAATAAACTGTTGTTTCCTATATAATAATTCACGATCACGGGAACCGGAATTGCAACCAAACAGACTTTTAAACAGGGAACAAATACACTCAAAACATTTTTGAAAGAATAGTCGACAATCCTGCATATCAGTATCGGTTTAATGACGATACCCAATAATGCATAAGCAATAACTCCCACGTATGATAATGCAACAGGCGGATAACCGGACTTGAATAACCAATATGCAACTATAAATGCAATAAAGAGTACAGTGGGACTGATCAAGGCGTTTTCCCTCAATTGCCCTTTGGCATATAAAGCCATATAAAATGAAGAATCAAATACCGAAAAAAGGCTTTGTATGACGATCAATTTCAGAAATATGACCGTATATTCGGGAACCATTCCTAACCATAAATGCAGCAAAGGTTCTGCCAAAAGGATGACAGGCAATCCCAAAAGAAACATCAAATAAAAAGAAAATTTTGTCGAATTCAACAACAATGCCTTTGAACCTTCGAAATCCCCGCCGGCATATTTCTTTACAATCTGCGGATTAGCTGCCGTTCTGAAATTCTGTACAAATTGGCTGATGGCTACATTCACCTGCACCGAAATGGCACGCGCCGTTACAACCGCCGGACCGAAAAACATATTGGTGATAATAGTCATCCCCTGTGTATTTAGAGCAATGGCCGTATTGGCAAATAAATTCCAGCCGGAAAATGAGCCGATAGACTTTAAAATATTTTTGTCGATCAAAAACCGGTATTTGGTCTCTTTGAATCGGGTAATACAATAGTAACGATAAAACACGGCAAAACAAAGTTGTACAGCGATCAATAGCACCGCATACAATATAAGTTTATCCATTTTACCGATTTTCAGTAAATATACAATACCCAATTTTACGGAAACATCCGCAATACCCATGTAAGCATAAATGCTCATACGTTCATGCGCAATAATGGATGCGTTGTAAGGAACTTGAGTAATAGAGATAACGGAAGCCAGCACCGATAAATGATATGCCCACAAGGCAGCGTTCATTCTTTCGGGAGGAATGGATAACGATAATTTCTGATGTACAAACCACAACCCTACTGTTTCCGCTAAAAGGACAATCAATAAAGCCATGAATATATGAATGGACAGCGTGGTGCTGAATGTTCGCTTCAACTTTTCGGTGTCGCCCGTTCCCAACTCGAAAGTCAGAAAACGCGACGAGCCGACTGCCAAAGCTCCGTTAAGAAATGTCAACATTCCCACTACCCCGCCGACAACCTGGTAGATACCGTAATCCTCAACCCCCAGTGTATGTAATACCACCCGCGATGTGAACAAGGACACCAGCATGGAAAACATCATCCGGAAGTATAGGAAGATGGTGTTTTTAGCTATGGTTTTATTACCGGATTGCAAGATGTTTTACTTATTTGACTATAATATCGAAAAATCGCAATTATCCGGATCGTACCTCAATCTGGAATTAATATTAAAGCCGTCTATTATCTGCATTTCTTCGCTTGTCAATTCAAAATCAAAAATTGAAATATTTTCCGATTGTCTTTTTTTGTTCAAAGATCGCACAACGGGAATGATACCATTTTGAATATGCCATCGTAAAACTACCTGTACGATTGTTTTGTTATATTTTGTTGCAATAGACTTTAATGCAGGTAGCCTGACCAATCGATCATCAAATCGTGCAATCGGAGTGTAAGCCTCAACAACGATATTCTTAGATTTACAATATTCAATTAGCGGTTTTTGTGTAAAAAGTGGATGTACTTCAAATTGATTCACCTGTGGAGCGACAGCCGCAACTTTAAAAATCTCCTCCAAATGATGCTGATGACAGTTGGCAACCCCGATAGCTTTGCAATACCCTTCCTTATAAAGTTGTTCCATTTGCCGCCATGTTTCCAAATAAACGCCGGTTACAGGCCAATGGAACATGTATAGATCAACATAATCCGTCCGGTAATTATTCAATGTATTAAAAAACTGTTCGCGAATATTTCCGGTCAATTGTTGCTTATTGGAAACCCTTGTCGTCAAAAAAAGGTTCTTCCTGTCGATACCGCTTTCCTTGATTGCCTTTCCGATTAATTGTTCGTTGCCGTACGCCGCAGAATAATCAAGCAAAGTGAAACCAACTTGAAAAGAATGCACTATAGCATCAATATACTTTTCTTCTTTACGTTTCCGACCCCAAAATTTATTATACGCCCGTTGAGATAAATACAACAACCCCGATTTGTTCGAAACATATTGAATCGAATAATTCAACGTACCCGGCCCATTACCAATGACGGGAATCTCGACGTTATTGGATAAGACCGTAACCGGAACTTTCATAAGGGATCGGATGTTGATACTATTTTCAAAACACAACCGCCCCAGGAATAGCCGACACCAAAACCTGCCAATAAAACATTCATTCCGTCCTTCAAATGGTTATCCTTCCGTGCTTCGAATAACGCAATGGGGATAGTAGACGATACCGTATTGCCGACCTCCGACAGAAAATAATAGAACCGTTCTTCGTCAATTTTCAACTTTTTCCGTAAGAAATCGAGCATATATTTGTTGGCTTGGTGAAAAACATACAAACCAATGTCTTCGTTCTTGATCCCGTTTTTTTCCAAAGTCCTTTTTACCAACAAAGGAACCGTTGATAGTGTAAAAGAAAATATCTCGCTTCCATCCATAAATATATAATCCGGAGAAACTGGGTTGTTGTTTTCATCAAAAGTCACCTCTCCCATTTGTTTAGGGTGTCTTGCACCTCCCGTTTTTACAATCAGGTTTCCGGCTCCGGAACCGTCAGTCCCCAAACCGAACTCGCCGATTTCGGCAAAGCCATCACCAGTAATCAGTGTCGCCGATGCGGCATCGCCGAAAATACTACGGTTCCCTTTATCCTTGGGATGCAATCGTTTATTATATGTTTCCGCTGTAAGTAAAAGAACGTTTTGGGCGATACCTGCACATATCAATCCTTTTGCCAAAGACAATCCGTAAACAAACCCCGAACACCCCTGGTTAAAATCCAATGCTCCTGCATCTTTCGACAAGCCTAATCGTTCCTGTATGATACAAGCGGAAGCTGGCAGGAAATAATCCGGACTTTGTGTACAAAACAGGACATAGTCAATATCTTCTTTTTTTATACCACATTCAAATAACTTTTGGGCA
>JAVBPN010000222.1:0-24198 GCA_031549585.1 Bacteroidales bacterium | reverse complement strand
AAGGCGATCAACTACAAAATGGTGGACGAAAAGATGGCGGTTGTTTTACAGGAAGTGGTTGGAGCACAATATGGAGAATATTTTTATCCTCACATCAGCGGAACAGCGCAATCGTACAATTATTATCCGGTAGCACATATGGAGCCTGAGGATGGCTTTGCGGTATGTGCTGTGGGGCTAGGAAAATATGTAGTGGACGGCGGGAAATCTTTTCGATTTTCACCCAAATATCCAGCCTTGGAATCTGTTTCTCCGCATGATCAGGTCAAAAGCTCGCAAACGCGTTTCTTGGCGCTTAACCTGAGTAATAGCAACCCTGATCTGTTGCAAAACGGCGAAATGGCAACAATTTCTGAATTGGATATTTCCGTTGCTGAGGAACACGGCGTGTTAACACATTGTGCGTCGGTATATACGGTAGATGACCGTATTGAATCAGGATTGAACCAACCGGGGCCAAGAGTAGTTAACTTCGCCGACATATTGCGCTATAATTATATCCCGATGGCGCAAACCATAGAGATGATCCTCGATGTTGTAAGAGAAGCCATTGGAACGCCTGTGGAAATAGAATTTGCTATTGACTTGAACCAAGATCCGCTCAATCCGGCGGGTTTCTACTTGTTGCAGATCAAGCCAATTGTGGATTTTCAGACCGGATTCGAATTAAATCCGGATGTTGTGGATGCATTGATGAATTCTGAAAAGACTTTCTTATTTTCTTCCAAAACGATGGGGAATGGGCTTCTCGAAAATATTACCGATGTAGTATATGTGGACAGTGCGTCGTTTGATAAAACTGATACACTCAAAATAGCTTCTGAAATTGAGCATTTGAATAGCATGATGGTTGAAGAACAGCGTCCATATGTTCTTATCGGGCCGGGACGATGGGGCTCCCGGGATCGTTTTATTGGCATACCTGTCAATTGGGCGCAAATATCGAATGCGAAAGTGGTGGTGGAGTTTGGATTGCCCGATTTACCGCTTGATCCGTCGCTTGGCTCGCATTTTTTTCACAATGTGATTTCCATGCGTGTTGGCTATTTGTCTATACCATACAACTCTTCGGAGGATTTTATCCGTTGGGATGCGTTGGAGCGACAACAAGTCATCAACCAAACCAAGTATTTGCGGCATGTTCGTTTTGATCAGCCATTAAAAGTACAAATGGATGGGAAAAATAGAAAAGCCGCCATTAGCTATACGTAGGATAATCAATTTTATAGAGAATGGCCATGTCACCGGCGAAGGCTATTCAAAAAGTCAATTTTCAAGCGGAACGGCGAAGCCCTCATGCAATAATTGCAAATCCCGCTCAACGTTACTTGTTCGATATGCAAAAGATAATGTTTGGCTGAATTTGTAATTAGCTTCGCAGAGCTTCGGTTCAGCCTTGATTTCAGCCCTCTTGAACATTTAGTCTCTGCAATTGATCGTTTGAATAGCTATAAACATGTGAATCCTGCGGATTCTTATCCATTTACATTTTTGCAGAAACAAAATACCCTCTTAATTCGTATAAGTAATAATTCATGATCTAAAATGATCGATAACTCTGATATTTGAGAATTTTGTAAATTTGTATCAAATAAAAATCAATATATGGAAAAGAACCCCAAGATTTTCGTACTCGATACCAATGTCGTATTGCATGACTACATGTGTATATATAATTTTCAGGACAATGATCTGGTGATTCCGATTGTGGTGTTGGAAGAGTTGGATAAAATGAAACGTGGCAACGACCAAATCAATTATAATGCGCGTGAATTTACCCGTGAATTGGATAAAATAGCCGGAGACGGATTGTTCAATGGTGGTATTTCATTGGGTAAGAAGCTTGGGAAGTTGAGCATTGAAACGGGAAAACCTTTTTCAAAAGAATTGAAAAGTTCTTTTCCGGAAGAAACGCCCGATCACCGTATTCTGGCGATTACGGAATATGTGAAAAATACGCATCCGGATCGGCAGGTGATTTTGGTCACAAAGGACATCAACTTGCGCATGAAAGCCAAAGCGATCAGGTTGGAAGCGCAGGATTATAAAAGCGATAAGGTTGAAGATATTGAAGCGTTAAATAAAGCTGCGGAAACGCAATATTGTGCTCCGGAACTGATTGCAAAATTTTATGAACCCAATAATGGTATTTCTGCAAAAGAGCTTAAAATCAAAAATCTGCCGAAGGGAAATTCGTATTATATTTTAGAAAGCGGGCAGTCTACCGTACTTGCCCGTTATGACGTTGATAATAACCTTTTTTGGAGGGTAGATAAACACCGTTGTTTTGGCATAGAACCGCGCAATGCAGAACAAACTTTTTGCATGGATGCCCTTCTTCGTCCTGAAATTCAACTTGTCGCTATTACAGGAAAGGCCGGAACAGGAAAAACATTATTGGCTTTGGCGGCAGCATTAGCGCAGAATCAACAATATAGCCAGGTTTATTTAGCCCGTCCGATTGTTCCATTGGCCAATCGTGATTTAGGCTTTTTGCCGGGTTCTGCCAAAGATAAAATAGAGCCATATATGCAACCGTTATTTGATAACTTGGCTGTTATCAAGCAACGATTGAAACAAAATAGTGAGGAATACCGCAAGATTGAAGAAATGCAGAAAAACGAAACGTTGGTATTGTCTGCTTTAACATATATACGCGGAAGAAGCCTTTCGGAAGTATTTTTTATTGTTGATGAAGCCCAAAATCTCACGCCGCACGAAGTAAAAACCATTATCACCCGTGCAGGGGAAGGTACAAAAATTGTGTTGACCGGAGATATCGAACAGATAGATTCGCCTTATTTGGATTCTCAATCTAACGGATTGTCATATTTAACTGACAAAATGAAAGATCAGTCTGTGTTTGCACACATTAATCTGCTCAAAGGAGAACGGAGTAAGTTGGCGGAATTAGCAAGTAATGTTTTGTAGCAAAATAACTTTAACCACTGAGTTCACAAAGCACACAAAGATTACAAAAGTAGGGTAATCGGTTTTCAAAATCTTGTGTTCTTTGTGGTGAATGGTTTTTAACTTTTTGCACAGTTTTATACTGTTTTAGGATTTTTTGTTATTTTTGACTGTCAACAATCAAACAGATTTTCAAATGAAGAGAGTAGCCTTATTATTTATATCAATCATGTGTATGATGGGGACGATGCCTGCCCAAAACAATACATACAACATTGTTCCTTTCCCGGTTAAACTGAAATCATCGCCCGGTCAATTTGTCTTGAATGACAAAACCCAAATTATTGTGCCCAATGGGGATATTGACATTCATAATGCTGCATTTTCCCTTCTGGAACGAATGCTTCTTGCTGCAGGCCTTCATATCAATATTGTCAATGCGGAAGAAACCCCGGTTAAAGTAGGCGATAATATGATCGTCTTTAAGCTCAGCCGTTCCATATCCAATAATGAAGGATATATACTGAAAGTCACCAAGAACCGGATTGAAGTAGAGGCGAGCGCTGCTGCCGGATTCTTTTATGCAATGCAAACAATCCGCCAATTATTGCCTCCGGAAATTGAAAAAAATACAATTGCTGCAAATGTAACATGGGCTGTTCCTTGTGTCAACATTGAAGATGAGCCCCGTTATCCTTATCGCGGTTTGATGCTCGACGTTTGCCGTCATTTTTCTAATATTCAAGAAATAAAACGCTACATAGATAAATTGGCTTTTCATAAAATCAATACATTTCATTGGCATCTGACGGACGATCAAGGATGGCGCATTGATATCAAGGCCTATCCCAAATTGGCTGAAGTGAGTGCATGGCGCAATAAAACCTTAATCGGACATCTTTTGGAAAATGTTAATGACCGAAAATATAACCAAACCCGTTATGGCGGGATCTATTCGCAAAACGAAATCAGGGAAGTAGTTGAATATGCCAAGACCAAATTTGTCACTGTTATCCCGGAAATCGAAATGCCAGGCCATGCCGTAGCAGCTTTGGCCGCTTATCCGAATCTTTCTTGCTCCGGAGGCCCTTTTGAAGTAGAAGGTTTGTGGGGCATATTCAATGATGTATACTGTACCCGCGAAGAAACATTTCAATTTTTTGAAACAGTACTTTCGGAAGTCATGGATTTATTCCCGAGTAAATATATACACATCGGCGGCGATGAATGCCCCAAGTTACGTTGGCAAAGATGTTATGCCTGTCAGACGAGGATAAAAGAGCTTGGCTTGAAAGACGAGCATGAATTGCAGAGTTATTTTATCCAGCGCATGGAAAAATTCATCAATTCGAAGGGCAAACAAATTATTGGTTGGGATGAAATATTAGAAGGCGGATTGGCTCCTAATGCCACAGTCATGTCATGGCGAGGAATAGAGGGCGGAATTGATGCTGCAAAACAAGGTCATGATGTAATCATGACACCCGGCGATTATTGTTATTTTGACCGCTATCAATCACAGGACAAGACTCAAGAACCATTGGCCATTGGCGGTTATTTGCCTTTGGAAAAGGTATATGAGTTTGATCCGACCCCAGCAGGACTGACAGCAGCAGAGGCCAAACATATTCTGGGCGGGCAGGCTAACCTCTGGAGGGAATATATCCCTAACGATACTCATGTGGAATATATGCTTTTTCCGCGTCTTGCAGCGCTTTCCGAAGCCGTATGGACACCCAAAGCCAACAAGGATTATAAAGAATTCAGATCCCGTTTGACCGGCATCCTGAAACATTATGATTCTATGCAATTAGGTTATTGCAAATTAAACCTGTAAAAAATAAATGTCATTGCGAGGAGGAACGACGAAGCAATCTGGTTTATTATAATGAGATTACCTTCAGTGAGATCGCTCCGCTAAGTTGCTTCGCTATCGCTCGCAATGACGAGATGAAAGAATCTTATTTGCTTTCATTAGACATCATAGTAAGTAATCATAAAATTATCATTAAACGCAATTCAAAAAGTAGGAAGAAATTCGTAATTTTGCGGCGTATTTAAAAAAATCAATCATCATGAGGAAAAATATAGTAGCAGGCAATTGGAAAATGAATAAAACCATTGCCGAAGGAGTGCAGTTGGCAACAGAAGTTAATGCAGCTGTGAAGGCAGCCGGAGCAATCAAGTGTGATGTTGTTGTGGCTCCGCCTTTCATACATCTAACGGAAGTATGCAAAGTGGTAGGTAATCAAGTAGGTGTTGCCGCACAAAACTGTGCTTCTGAAGCATCCGGAGCATATACAGGAGAAGTTTCAGCAGCTATGATAAAAAGCGCTGGGGTAGCTTATGTGATTATCGGACACTCGGAACGCCGCACTTATTATGGTGAAACAAATGCCATATTGGCAAAGAAAGTCGAATTGGCTTTGACAAACGGGTTAAAACCTATTTTCTGTATTGGTGAAGAATTATCGCAACGCGATAGCGGAAAATATTTTGAAGTAGTTTATAGCCAACTTGAAGAGGGATTATTCAATTTGTCTGCTGATGATTTCAAAAAAATCACTATCGCTTATGAACCTGTTTGGGCAATTGGTACGGGACGTACTGCCACAGCAGAACAAGCACAGGAGGTACATGCATATATTCGTAAAAGCATTGTTGCCAAATATGGCGAAGAGATAGCAAAAGATATCACTATTCTTTACGGGGGTAGCTGTAACGAAAATAACGCAAAAGAATTATTTGCTTGTCCTGATATTGATGGTGGTTTAATTGGTGGTGCATCATTAGTGGCCGATAAATTCATTAAAATTGTCACTTCTTTCTAAATAAATTAGGATAAAATCAACAAAAGGTTGTCTAAAATCTGATTGGCAGAATCATTTAGACAACCTTTTCAATTTTTGAATGTCTATTTTATAAAACAAATTCATTCGATGAAACGCGAAGTTGATTTTTTAGTCATTGGATCAGGGTTGGCTGGATTGAGTTATGCTCTCAAAGTTGCGCCATACGGAAAAGTCTGCGTGGTGAGTAAAACATCTTTGGACGAGACCAATACCCGTTATGCACAGGGAGGAATTGCTGCTGTGATTGACGAAACCGATTCATACGAAAAACACGTGCTTGATACCATCGTTGCCGGTGATAATCTATGTGATGAAAATGTCGTGCGGATGGTGGTTCGCGAAGCGCCTGAACAAATCAAGCAATTGATCGAATGGGGAACGCAATTTGATAAAAAGGGCGATGGAAATTTTGATTTAGCGCGGGAAGGCGGGCACAGCAAACATCGTATATTGCACCACAAAGACAATACAGGATTCGAAATACAACGTGCATTGTGTGACATGGTAAGGCGTCATCCGAACATTGAGATTCTGGAAAATCACTTTGCGGTGGATATCATCACCCAACACCACCTTGGACAGTTAGTAAAACGATATCATTCCGACATAGAATGCTATGGGGCATATTTGTTGGATATTAAAACCAATCGAACCATTACCCTGTTGGCTCGGGTAACTATGATTGCCACAGGCGGTACCGGAAATCTATATTCTACTACAACCAACCCGAAAATTGCTACCGGCGATGGCATTGCGATGGTATACCGGGCAAAAGGGATTATTGATAATATGGAATTTGTGCAATTCCATCCTACATCCTTATATAATCCGGGCGAAAATCCGTCTTTTTTGATATCGGAAGCCATGCGAGGCTTTGGCGCTGTACTGCGCACGATGGATGGAAAAGAATTCATGCAAAAGTATGATTCAAGAGGCTCGTTAGCTCCACGGGATATTGTTGCAAGAGCTATTGACAGCGAGATGAAAGTAAGCGGTAACGATTTCGTGTATTTGGATGCGACACAAACTCCCCATCAGGAATTAATGGAGCATTTTCCTACGATATACGAGAAATGTAAAAGTATAGGTATTGATATTACCAAAGATTACATTCCGGTTGTTCCGGCTGCACATTACCAATGCGGAGGAATCAAAGTAGATATGCGCGGACGCAGCATCATTAACCGGTTATATGCGGCAGGAGAAACAATTTGTAGCGGGTTGCATGGCGCAAACCGGCTGGCGTCTAACTCTCTTTTGGAAGCCATTGTGTACGCCAACAATGCGGCAAATGATTCTGTAGCCCATTTCAAACAATATGGAATTCCAAAAGGTTTGCCTAATTGGAACACTGAAGGGACGGCACATCCGGAAGAAATGGTGCTCATTACGCAGAATTGCAAAGAGATGCAACAAATTATGAGTAATTATGTGGGGATTGTGCGTTCAAATATCCGCCTTAAAAGGGCTATGGACAGATTGCAAATCATTTATGATGAAACAGAGGAATTGTATGCAAAATCGACATTATCCGTGCAATTATGCGAGTTGCGTAATATGATCAATGCCGGTTACTTGATCATTAAGGGCGCTCAGGCACGCCATGAAAGCATCGGATTGCATTATACCATTGATTATCCGCATAAACGGACGAAAAGAATGAATGTGTGACTTCCTAATTCAGATAAAGAATGAGAATATTTCTTGTTGGCTTTATGGGAAGCGGTAAAACAACCATTGGCAAGCGTTTGGCTTTGCAAATTGGTTTCGATTTTGTGGATACAGACCACTTAGTTGAACAGAAGTTCGGTAAAAGTGTCGGGCAGATTTTTGCAGAAAGTGGGGAAACTTTTTTCCGTGAGGCGGAGCATCAAGTAATTCAAGAAGTTTTGCAACGTGATTTTGTTGTGATTGCTACGGGAGGTGGATTGCCTTGTTATTCCGATAACATGGATACCATGTTGAAATATGGGAAAGTAGTGTATTTGAAAACTTCCCCAAAGACATTGGCTTATCGTTTATCCCATTCTCGGACGGAACGGCCGCTCATCAAGAATATGCTTCCGGATGAATTGAATCGATACATTGAGCACAAATTGACGGAACGCGAACCATTTTATTCCCGTGCTCCCATTGTTATCCATACCGAACATTTTTCGATGGACCAGCTCAAACAGGATCTTCAATTAATGAAACGCTAAGTATGACTTTACTGAAATTTTTCCGGTCATCATCTTCAATCCTATTGTTTATTACCGTTTTTTGCGGAATATTGACATGGTTGCATGTGCTGGTTTTCCCAGTGGATGTTGCCCTTTCGACTCAATATTCCATGCCGGCTTTTCAAACCCTTTTGGAATGGCTGGCCAACTATCCCACGATCATGACATGGTGTGGTTTGATCTTGATGTTGTTGGAAGGGTTTCTGTTGGTTTCAATTGGCAATAAGTTAAATCTAAACGATAAGATATCTTATTTGCCGGCATTCTGTTATGTAATGCTGATCGGCGGAGTGCCTATGATACATCATTTTAGCCCGGTTATCATTCCGGCTATCTTGCTTTCCATCTCTTTTTTGCTACTTACCAATACATTTAATAGTGAAAAACTTTCTTATAGTTACTTTACAGTACCTATATTGATTGTTTTAGCTACGTTTTTTTATCGATATGCATATATATACATGTTGACAGTTTGGTTTTCGCTGCTGTTGCGGCCAAAATATTGGCGGGAATGGGTGTTCTCTATTTTGGGATTTATATTTCCTTTATTGGTTGTATCCGGCATATATTTCTTAGTGGATGATCAGACTACTTATTTTCTGGATTTTTTCAAAAGTATTTTTGCTTTCGATAGAATTATACCCGATCTTCATATTTCTACCATCATATTTTTAGTGATCAGCGCTTTGATTGGTATACTTGCATTTATACATCTGGTACAATATCTTGGTTCTAAAAAAATCATCATTAGAAACAGTTATTATCTGTTGATGTGTACTATTATTACAATGACTATCACTATAATAATAATTCCAGACCTGTTACCTTACATATGGTATCTGATATCTTTTCCGGTATCTTACTTTCTGTCGAATTATTTGGCAACTACCCGGTCTAAGTTTTGGGGTACTTTTGCTTTATTGCT
Source organism: Bacteroidales bacterium (assembly GCA_031549585.1). Taxonomy (GTDB): domain Bacteria; phylum Bacteroidota; class Bacteroidia; order Bacteroidales; family UBA4181; genus JAIRLS01. The sequence continues at coordinate 15,289 of JAVBPN010000222.1, read as the reverse complement.
CCTTTTTGCCGGTATTATAGCAACACAAACCATTTATTACCTGAACACAGGGTTGTTATAGACCCTGCGTTAAGCGGCAATTGATTTGCACACGTGAAAAATATTTTTTCACGGCAGAAAAGTTTGATTTCCTGCCGTGGAAACTTCAAATTCCTGCTGTGGAAAAAAAATTCCCACAGCAGGAAAAACTACTCACGCTTTCTGGAATTTTAGCGTTTGCAGCATTTCTTTCAGGCGCGAGGCAGGCGTGAAAATGATACCCGCCTTTTTGACTGCCGAAGCGTTAACTTCTGCGGCGGTCGTTTTCCCTTCGGAACTGAGCGTAATACGCAGGCTTCCAAGCTCGCCCATGCGGACGATGGCTCCACGCGAAAGGCCGTCCAGCGACACATCCACTAGTGCATACAGTACCGCACGTATGTCGGCACCGCTTACCGTACTGATTTTTTCGATGGCTTTGGTGATGGCATTAAAGTCCATTTCTCCATCCATCACAGGGTTGGCATAATACTTTTTGTCGCCGCCACCCGCAACACCGGGCTGCCCTTTTGCGACTGCTTTGATTTTTACTGGCATAAAACAAAAATTTATAAAGGTGAAAAATAAAAAAACCGTACCTCCGCTATAGCGGGGCATTCGGATCATTTTGATATTCTGTCGGCATAATTCTTTGTTTTTTACTGCTGTTTTGTTTTAAAAAGCAATTTATCTCATGCAAGCAATTTTAAATTGCTTAGTGTTCCGAGCGGCATTATAAATGCCGCTCAACGGTGGTGGTGTCATTTATATTTTGCTCTTTCATCATCTATATACTTGTCAAAAAAATCATGTAATATTTTTCTTTTTTCTTTATCTGAATATAAATTCCATTGTGTATATAAAATTGGTTGAGGAGCTATGTTTTCCTCTAATGAATCAATCACTTTCATAGTTGTTGTATCGCTATTTTCACAATTTGGACATTGAGGAAACATGCTCCAGATATGAAAAGAGTAACCATTTCTAGATTTATCAGCAAAGAATTCCCATGCATGTTGTATCCCTTTTACCGCATATCTTTTTTGCACTTCCGTTGTAGCATAGTCTTCTATTATTTGTCTAAATTCTTTTAATGCATGACTTTCTCCAGATATCACGGCAACCTCTTTTGCTGCCGTAAAGAAAAAAATCATGCCATAATACAAATCATTTGGACTGAATGTCGGATTAGTCGTTGTGAAAACATAAAAACACTTTTCACATAATCGTTTTCTAAAAATTATTCCATATTTTTCCATATTTACTCTATATTATTCTGTAACAGACACAACCATCTTAGGTCTTAGAACATCATTAATAAATGCCTTATCCCCGCGTTAAGCGGTATTTATAATGCCGCTTGAAACATAGCCGGATTTGGCTTCGCCGAGCTCGTAAACTCGGTTGTAATCCGGTGGCCCTTTTCTGTATCATCCTATAGTTTTCCATTTCGCACTAATTTGATCAATCTCCATCATACTTTCCATTCCTGCATAATTACAAGCGCTGGAGTACAGGGTACAAGTAATCTTCCGGCTTTTCTACAAACCCTGCCCGCACAAGATTTTCATGTATGTAAGCCAATTTTTGCTCTATAAAACTGTTTGAATAAATCAGTTCCGCATGGTTTTCGTGTGTCCAAACCTGATATTTACCTTCCTTATTCTGACGTTTGGCTGCATGTGCAGATAACCGCAGCATCCATTCCCGCCTGCTTTCCCTTCCCGATTCAATAATTTCAACTATTGCTTTGCTGGTGTGTTTCTTTAAGTCGCGTATCGTACCGCTTAAATTATCTATTCCGCTACGCACAAGCAGGTGTATATGATTTGTCATTATTACATAACCATATATTTCCAACGATTTGTTTTGACGGCAATATGACAGGCTTTCCAATATTAAATCGCGATATGCCTTGCGACTGAATATATCAATCCAGTACACTACCAGAAAGGTCAGGTAATGTAACTTTGATTGTTCTGCTATTTGGTATCCTGTCGGCATAATTCTTTGTTTTACTGCTGTTTTGTTTTAGAAAGCAATTTATAATTGCTTGGCGTTTCGAGCGGGATACCATCTTCATATTGGTGCAATTTCTTAGCAATGATTTTTCCAACCATGATTTATTAGTTTTAGCAGGTTTGACTTTTAGTTAAAAACGATGCAATTTATAAATATTTTGTTTAATTTATTAATCGTGTTTAGTTAATTTTTACTTTTTCGATTAAATTTATAAACAGTTATCCATTTTTGCTTGATATCATTGTTGTTTTATTGCGTAACCGGATCGTGTTTGTGTAGAGAAAAAACATAATTCAATGTAGCGGAACGATTTTTATATGTAACAGCAAGACTATACATATGTAGCAGAACGATTTTTGCATGTAGATGAATCATTTTTATGAGTAGCAGAATGATTTTGTGTAGTAAAAACTAAAAATACCCAAAGCACAGTATCTTTAAACAATACCGGAACAGTTTTTGTGGCAAATGAAAGATTTTTAGCAAATTTTATTTTACACTTATGATCAAAGAATTTGAACCAATTGCTCAAGGTATATTGACTTTGATGGAAGAATGGGAACCCCGGCTTTTGGCCTTGCCCGATGCAGTGATAACCAAAAGAAAAAATTCTCAAAACCGGACGATCAAGCAAATTCTTGGACATATGGTTGATTCTGCCTCCAACAATACACACCGGATTGTCCATTTGCAATACCGGGAAAATCCGTTGAGCTTTCCGAATTACGCAACAGATGGAAATAATGATCGGTGGATTGCTATTCAAAATTATCAAGACGAACAATGGGTAGATCTGGTACAGCTATGGAAATATGCTCATTTACATATTGTACATGTTATCAAGAATGTCAATCCGGAAAAGTTAGAGAATGAATGGATTTCCGGATCAACATATGGTAATGTCACCCTCAAGGCGATGGTTATCGATTTTTTAAGGCATTTTGAATTACATTTGAATGAAATAAATGGCCTGATCGACGAACAATAAATAACCATATAGATTATGCGAATCAAGGATTCTTTTTGTTCTAACTAAAATGTAAATGGATAGGAATCCAAAGGATTCACATGGCTATAGATATCCGAACAATCGTTGCATTCGACTCCGAAGGAGTCGTACATTATTACATGGTCATTTGCTATAATTATGCAATCCCTTTGGGATTGATATTAAAGGGATAACTCGAAAAATTTGATGGGATCGTAGTAATATCGATTCAAATCGTCTAAGCGGTAACAAACTAATGAATAGGCATTGAAAAACCTTTCAGGGGTTTTGGCTGTAGGTTGTATTTTTATCGGTTGAACTTTGAGAATTTCAAAATGGAAATGATCGAATTGCCAACCATAACGGTTTAATTCTTCCCGGTTCATAAATCTTGCAATTGGTGTCAAAGGATTGACCATGTCGGCCACGTTTACTCTGATTCCTGCAATGTGCTCGTATAACGTCCATATTTTATTGCCATTGATCGTATGTTCGATGATGATATTTGCATAAGGACCATCTGTCCTTTTACTGATTACTTTGCCCTCAGCCATCGGGAAAATTGATTCTGAATTATAGTTGTTTCCGGGACGTTTGATATCGATTCCCGTGTGGTAATGTGCAGGCACGTCTGGCCTTGCCTTTCTTTTCAATCCGAATTGTCCTATCTCTGTTAATTGAATTTTTGATGCATCATGACGGTTCGGTGTGTCGAATGGCAGGAAAACACCTATTTGTAAGAAAACAGATATGAAAGAAAGTATGGTGGCCGTCATATAAGGTTGATTACATTTATCGTCTATATTTTTACACTATAATCGATATAGCATTTAATATTTTTTCACCGGGCAATATCCTACACGATAAACCAATTCCTGACCTTGCGGAGAAAGAATCCAATTGATAAATTTTTGTACATTGGATGAAGCATTACCTGTACGGGTAACCGCATAAAAATCATAAATTAACGGGTAAGTACTGTTGCAAGTAGTTTCTTTCGATGGATATACATCGTTTATTTTTAACAATTTGATTTGTTCATTACCCACCATTTCTTCAGCAAAATAACGGAACGAATAACCAATCGCATTTCGATAATTGGCATAATCTGCCGTTTGGGATATAATACCTTCCATAAGGTCTATTATTTTATCATGAGGAGGGGACATCGGTTGATTTTCTTCCATAAATTTCAAGAATGCCGTTTGGCTGCCACTGCCGTTATTTCGCTGAAAAGCTATGATCTTTTCGTTTTTACCGCCTACTTCCTTCCAATTAGTAATTTCGCCGGTATAAATACGCCGTAGTTGCTCCACAGTCAGGTTGTCCACTGGATTTTGGGCATTGACAAAGAATACAAAAGCTTCGCGGCCAATAGCCGTGAGGGAAATATCCAAAAAGTATTCATATTCTACAGTATCGTTCATTATACTATCCTCGGGAAACATGCGGATAAAGGATTCACGCGGCACGCTGTCCTTTGACATGTATAACATAGAGGCATCCGGTGCGTACGATACAACATATTCAAAATCGTCATACATATCATGCCTCGGAGCGGGTTCAAAAGCAAAAATTATGTCAGTTTCTTTGTAAGCTAATCCGTAATATGCAGAACTTGTCCGATTGCACTGAATAATGCTTGTGTCTATATCATACAAACCATGGGGATAAACAGCCTGTACAAAAGCGGCATAAAGCGGATAAAATGCAGTTGCACCATCCAACCCCGGCAGGCTATCAGTAAGTTTTAAAGTGGAAACATCATCCAATTTAGCTGTTTTATTTGCTTCAAGAAAAGGTTGGTATGTAGTTAAATCAACACGCGAATCTTCAGTTAGGATAAGGCTTCGATGGTAGGTTTTTATCCCTTCGTAGGTTCCGATCGGAACGATCAATAACGTCGCCCACACGCACCAGCCAATTTTGATAAATCTCCGTTTTTTCGAATAAAATGATAGAGGAATGAGGGCTAGCAGTAAAATTCCTAAAATGGAAAAAATGATCAAGTAAAAATATAGATCCTGTAATCTTCCTTCACTAAAGGCTGTTACCATGAAAGCAAAGAAGACCATGAATACAGCTATGGTTTCAATGAATAGGAATAAACCTGCTTTTAGATATTTGTTCATTTCGGCAAATAGAAAAATGAAGTTGTAAAATTAATATACATTAGACATTATATCGAATAATTAATGCCACTAAGGCACAACGAGCTTATTCTTTTTTCAAAACAATCACTGTTATTTCAGGCCAAGCGCCGAAACGAAAAGGAAGCCCAACGTGGCCAATTCCCGGATTAATGTATAAACCTTGATTTTCTTCCCGATACATGCCTCCCCACTCGGAATAAACAAAAGAAGCAAAAGAAAAATTTCCTAATCTAAATTGTGATGCATGGGTGTGTCCGGCAAGCATTAGATCAATGTCAGTGCTTAACACTTCTCTCCGCCAATGGGTAGGATCATGGCTTAGCAATATTTTAAATGGATAGTGTTCGGTTCCTTTCATTGCTTTGTCTAAATCTCCGTGCTTTGCAAAAGGAGGTGCTCCGTCATTTTCTACGCCAATTAATGCAATGGTATCATTCACTTTAGTGAGGAAAGTATGTCCGTTATTCAAGAGTTGCCACCCCATATCGGCTTGCCGCTGTTTCAAGTCCTGTAGATTCTCTGATTCGGCCTCTTTGTTCTCCCAACGGCGATATGGCCCGTAATCGTGATTGCCCAACACAGAATATACGCCATCCCGCGTTTTGATTGATGATAATGTGGTTTCAAACCCATCAAGTTCTGTGGCGCTGTGATGAACCAAATCTCCTGTTACCATCACCACATCGGGATTTTGCCGGTTGATGATTTCCACCAACCGTTCTATACCCGGTTTATTATCTGCCCAGCCATTAAGATGAATATCCGATACCTGAATTATTTTGTATCCGTCAAACGATGCCGGCAGGTTAGGGGATAGGAACTCGACTTCTCGTACCTTAAAGTGTGTTGTGCCAAATATTCCACCATAAATAATCACATATTCCATTCCAATGCTGATGAATAAAGCCAATACTGTAAAAGGATAAACCTTCCATTTAAAGAAGTATCTCAGTGGCAAATCGAGTAACGATATGACAGCAAAGAAGATCTTTGGTACGGCAATGGCGATATAAACAATCATCAGTATATCCCTGGAATCGCCTCGTAGGTCAAGCAAGAAATATATAATTGCCAACAATATGGTCGGTAAGAACCAGAGGATTCGTAAGAAGATGTTTCGGGTATATTTTCTGATGAATAGCATAAAGATGTATATATCTGCCGCTACCATCAAGAAAAATAAATAGGTGAATATTCTGCCAAACATATATTATAAGGTATTGTGATTGAGTATTTACAAATTGCTTTTATGCAATACATTAATACGCAATGAACATTTGTACAAATGTATATAATATGAACAAATAAGGTATGAACACAAAATGTGATGTGGTGTAGTTTTAATTTATTTTAACAAAATATAATGGCGTTCGATGTCGTAACAGTCGCTTCTTTCCGATTTGATGAAGAACAAAATGCAGTATGGCATAACGGTCATTCAAACCTTTTTTTCATTTTATCGTTTAATTTTGTGCCATAATTTATAATTTGAATAACATGAAATGGTTGAATGAATTTAAAGCGTTTGCCATGCGCGGCAACGTATTGGATATGGCTATCGGTATCATTATCGGTGGGGCTTTTGGTAAAATAGTGTCATCGTTGGTAGCTGACGTGATTATGCCGCCTCTTGGTTTGTTGGTGGGTGGCGTTAATTTTACCGAATGGAAAATACCGCTCCATCAGGCGATTATTGAAGCCGGAACAGTGATTAAACCTGCCGTAACATTGAATATTGGAAATTTCATACAAACAATATTCGACTTTACCATTATAGCTTTCTCCATTTTCTTGCTGATAAAAGCTGTGAATAGAGTCAATCAGAAAAAAGAAGAGGCAGCTCCTCCTGCTCCTACAAAAGAAGAAACACTTTTGACCGAGATCCGGGATATTCTGAAAAACAATACCGGAAACGCTTAATAAGTTGTTTTAAGAACGATATTTTAATGTCCCCAGCAGGTTACAAAGATCCGCTGGGGATTAATTATTTATTGCATTTACATAACTATCAAATGATAATAGTAATTTTTTCTGTTATTGTATTTAGGTAATTTTTTCATCGCATATAAAAGTGATAATTATTTTAATAACAGTTGATTAAGTGTCCTGAAAGTAAAGTAATTTATCATTACAATGAACAATATGAATCAATGATTTGACATAATGACTTCATGTGATTCAAATGCTGCATTGTGAGGCTAATATTTTTAGCTGTAAAATTACACTGATAGAGAACAAAATTTTATCTTTGCCCCGATTAAATAAACTCAATGTTCCAGGCAGGAAGACACAAGAATATATTCGCGGCGTTTTTATTGACCCTTTTCGTGGCTTACTATGCCAATGTGAGTTTCTTTTACCATTGCCATATTATTAACGGAGTAACTATTGTCCATTCCCATTTTTATGGAAAAGCGCATGTTAATGTTAACGTTAATAGTCATACTACATCTGAATTAACATTGATTGCTGGGTTATCGCTTTTTCAAACACTTGCAGCGATATTGTTTTGTTTGGGAATCATTTTAACCGCCAAGCCAAGCCTTCATTTTCGCTATATTCCATCGCCGAAGATATTTGTAAGGCTTACTAACAACATCTCCTTACGGGCGCCTCCTGTTTACGCATAGATTTTACAACACAAATCAAGCAGGTTTTTTGGGTAAACCGTTGCTTACAATAACGGTGTGTTCTGAGTAGATCTATATTGATTGAATGTGCTTGTTGTATTCATATGTCATTATTATTCATTTTTTCCAACGTCTATTATTTATGCAAAAGATCATTATATTCATTTGTTTGCCCATTTTGTTTTTCGCCTGTCGAACCAATGAATCCAGCCAAGAAAATGTCAATTATCAATACAAAGGCGATACGTTGTACCTTTCAGAAAATTCAAATGTTCTTTCCAAGATACAATTAACAACGGTGCAGTCAACAGCATATAGCACCGAATTTAACGCCACAGGAACAGTTAAAGCCATTACGGGTAAGATTGCTGAGATTGCTGCTCCATTTGATGGGCGGGTCACTCAATCGTTTGTGCAGCTCGGGCAGCGGGTTCGAGCCGGGACACCGGTTTTTGAATTGAGTTCTACCGCTTTTTTTGAAGCCACTAAAAATTATTTCCAAACGCTTCAAACTAAGAAGATGATGGAAGTGAATTTGCAACGCCAAAAAGATTTGGTACAACATGGTGTGGGTATACAGAAAGAGTTAGAAGAAGCGGAAACCAATTATGAATTGGCGCGAAATGATTTTGAAAATGTGGCAGCCGGTTTGCGTATTTTCAATATTGATCCAGACCAATTGGTGATGGGGCAGGCATTGAAAGTCGTTTCTCCAATTGATGGAGAAATACTGAAAAGCGATATTATCATCGGACAATATGTCCGCGATGATGCAGCGCCGCTGGCTATTGTCGCCGATCTGAGCAAGGTATGGGTGGTAGCGCAAATTAAAGAGAGGTATATAAACCAAATTCAACTTGAAGATCAAGTGGAGATATATTCCGATGCTTATCCCAGTCATGAAATGATGGGTAAGGTATACCACATCAGCGAATTGTTGGATGAGGAAACACGCTCTGTTTCGGTATTGATTGTTTACGATAATGACCAAAAGTTGCTTAAGCCCGGTATGTTTGCCAGCATACATTTTGTTAATTCCCCGGAAGAATCTATTCTTATTCCTTCCAAGGCATTGCTGCAAGCCGAGTCAGGAACTTATGTCTTTATACAAATTGATGAGCGTACATATCTCAAACGTTTTGTAAAATCCGTGACAGCGAGACAAAATCAAGCATTGATTACAGAAGGATTAAAGGCAGGTGATGTAATTGTTTCGGAAGGTGGTGTTTATTTAATGGCCAATTAACAATGGAACAATTTATAACATCCGTCATTCGCCGCCGTTGGCTCATGGTAACTATATTTGTTATCATATCGGGCTTTGGCATTTATGCTTGGACGCAATTATCGATCGATGCTTATCCTGATATTGCTGACGTCACGGTTCAAGTGGTTACTCAAGTTCCCGGCCTTGCTGCCGAAGAGATCGAGCAACAAATTACGATTCCTCTGGAACGGGAGTTAAATGGGATACCCAATTTGCATGTGATGCGTAGCAAAAATACATTTGGGTTATCTATCGTTATGTTGGTTTTTAATGATAAAAACGATGACTATTGGGCGCGTCAACGTGTATTGGAACGTATTAATGATGTGGATTTACCTTATGGTGCGAAGCCGGAATTAAATCCGTTGACTTCGCCCACCGGAGAAATCTATCGTTACATCGTCGAAAGCGACAACCACTCGGTACGCGAGCTGACAGACTTGAACAAATGGGTGATTATTCCCCGTTTGCGGCAAATCAGTGGAATAGCTGCCGTCAGCAATTTTGGCGGCATCACTACCCAATTTCAGGTGGAAATAGACCCTTTGAAATTAAGCCAATACGAACTTTCTCTTTCAGAAGTGATCGAAACTATTGGACGCAATAATGCTAACGCGGGAGGAAGTATGATCAATCGCGGAGATTTGAGCTATGTTGTACGTGGTATAGGGCTGATACGCGATTTGACTGACATGGAGAATATTGTGGTAAAAACGGAAAAAGGATTTCCCATATATCTTAAAGATCTTGGGACATTGAAATATGGTAACCTTGAGCGTAAAGGGATTTTAAGTTTTACCGATGCAAAACACGATTATTCAGATGGTGTAGAAGGTGTTGTTCAAATGTTGCGTTATCAAAACCCTTCGCAAGTATTGAAGGAAGTGCACGAAGCCGTTGATGAACTCAATAATGAGGTATTGCCTGAAGGAGTGAAAATTCATCCATTTATGGATCGTACTAATTTGGTAAACAATACACTACATACTGTTTCCCATACCTTGTTTTTTGGTATGATACTGGTAATAGCTGTATTGATTATCTTCCTTGGAAGTTGGCGTGGTGCATTGCTGGTGGCTATCACTATTCCTTTGTCTCTTTTGATAGCATTTATCTTGATGTACATAACCGATATTCCAGCTAACTTACTTTCATTGGGCGCTATTGATTTTGGTATCCTTGTCGAAGGATCGATTGTCATGATGGAAACGATTTTGAAGAAACGCGAAGATGACATGGAAGCGCCGTTAGAGGAGTCGTCCATTGTGCGGCGTGTGATGGAAGTGGCTAAGCCAATTTTCTTTGCTACTTTAATCATTATTATTGCCTATATGCCGCTTTTTGCATTCGAAAGAATCGAAAAAAAGTTGTTTACGCCTATGGCATTTACGGTAGGATACGCATTGTTAGGAGCATTATTGGTGGCTTTACTGCTTATTCCCGGATTGGCATTTGCCACTTACCGTAAACCACAGAAAATTTACCACAATCGTTGGTTAACCAGGCTTACTGAAATATATAAAAACCATACTGCCCGGATTATGGAACGTCCCCGCAAGATTTTCTTACCAGTCTCCGTAATTCTTGCAGCTGTTATTGTTTTGAGCATGTCTGTTGGGAAAGATTTCCTTCCACAATTGGACGAAGGCGGTATTTGGTTGCAAGTACAAATGCCTCCCGGACTTTCATTGGATAAAGCGCGTGAAATGAGCGATACGTTACGTAGACGGCTTGCAAAATTTGAAGAAGTAACTTATGTTATGTCGCAAACGGGCCGTGATGATGAAGGATCTGAAGCATTTTCCACTTCGCATGTGGAATATTCCATTGGTTTAAAACCATATGGTGAATGGAAACGCGGTCGCCGTAAGACCGATCTGATCAACGACATGTCCGACATGATTGCGACTATGCCCGGATACAACGTAGGTTTTTCTCAACCGATTATCGACATGGTGATGGACCAAATTGCTGGTTCTCATAGTGATTTGGCGGTCAAAATATATGGTGATGATTTGTTTGAAACACGCCGTATTGCCGAAGAGATAGAAGAAGTGGTAAAGCAAATCAAGGGATCGTCGGATGTGATTATAGACCAAGAACCTCCATTGCCGCAATTGCAGATTATAGCCGATCGGGATAAAATAGCCCAATACGGGCTTAATGTTTCGGATGTGTCCGAACTGATTGAAGTGGCTATTGGTGGAAAAGCTATTTCGCAAGTTTTTATCGGAAGCAAAGTATATGATGTTATTTGCCGGTATAATGAGCAACACCGTAATTCGCCTGAAAAAATTGGCAATTTAATGCTGACGTCAGGCGCCGGCATTAAAATCCCGTTATCACAGGTAGCTGATATTCGTACAAGTACCGGCGCTAGCAACATTACCCGCGAGATGAACCAGCGCCATCTTACGGTGCGTATTAATCTTCGGGGGCGTGACTTGACTTCGTTTTTGAAAGAGGCTCGGGATAAAATTCAAGAAACTGTAAAATATGATCATACAGAATACCGTGTGCACTGGGATGGACAATTTGAAAACCAAAGCAGGGCTTATTCTCGTTTGGCTGTTTTAGTCCCGTTGGTACTTGCTATTATGTTCTTATTGTTATATGGAGCATTTAAGGATTTTCGTCAGGCAGGCCTACTCATCGCCTTGCAACCATTGGCAATCTTTGGAGGTATGTTGGCTTTGAATGTTCGTGGGATGACTTTTAATGTATCGTCGGCAGTGGGATTTATTGCTCTTTTCGGCGTATCCATACATAGTGGAGTGATCATTATTTCGCATATCAATGTGTTGCGTAAAAGAGGATTGTCTTTAAAAGAAGCAGTGGTCTCGGGAGCTGCCCATCGGTTACGTCCCGTACTGATGACGGCCACTGTTGCTATATTGGGTTTACTTCCAGCATCATTGTCTACGGGGATTGGGTCTGATGTGCAGCGTCCGTTGGCAACTGTTATTGTGTATGGATTGTTCTTTGGGACAATTATAACTCTTTATGTGCTTCCTGCGTTTTATTACATGCTAGAAAAATATGCAAAAGCAAAATCTCATGATTAAAACAAGAACAATGAATCAAATACATCAACATATAGTGCTGTTTTTTATTCTTTTGGGAATAACCGTTGTTTCCTACGGACAGCCGAATATACTGACATTCGACACATACATGGCGAATGTCAAAAATAAGAATATCAATTACCTTGTTGAAAAATATAATGTAGATATTGCCAATGCCAAAGCAGAAGCGGCTAAAGTGTTTCCTGATCCCAACTTATCTTTGAGCGGTACAGATAATCAAGACCATTCTTTAAGAATGGGTTACAGTCTTGATGCTGGGTTGGACTATACGCTCGAACTTGGTTCTAAGCGCAAAGCGAGGATGCAATTAGCTCGCAGCGAAGCTGAACTATCTGGTGCATTATTGGAAGATTACTTTCGAAATTTAAGGGCAGATGCGACACTGATGTACATCGCGGCACTCAAACAAATGAAATTGTATGAAGTGCAACAAATGTCCTATTTACAAATGGTACAATTGGCGTATGCTGATAGTATCCGTTATAGATTGGGATATATTAAAGAGATAGATGCCCGGCAGTCAAAATTGGAAGCCAATACCATGCTCAATGATGTTTTTCAAAGTGAAATGGAGTTGAAAAATTCGTTGGTTCAAATATCATGGATGCAAGGAGACAATCAATTGGAGTTATTGGATTCTGTATCAGGAACTTTGGCTTACCTTAAGCGTGATTTTAATCTGCTATCGCTCATTACTACCGCGCAAAACAATCGTGCCGATTTGCAAGCCGCTCTTAAATCAAAAGAAGTATCGCAGCGAAACTTGCGGTTTGCTAAAGCCAATCGTGCTATTGATCTTGGTCTTAACGTCGGTATTTCACATAATGCCGAAGTCCGCAATGAAATAGCTCCCGCACCTTCATTTAATGCTATAACAGCCGGCATAAACATTCCATTGAAGTTTTCGAATGTTAATAAAGGCGAAATACGTGCTGCACAACTGGCTGTTCAGCAAAGTGAAGCGAGCTATGACGCTATTGAAATGCACATACAATCGGAGGTAATTCAAGCATACAACCTCTATGTGGCAGCCTGCCGGCAAGTGGAACAATTCGATGCTGGTCTGTTAGCAGAAGCAAAATCTGTTTTTGACCAAAAGGTATATAGTTATGAACGTGGCGAAACAAGCCTGCTTGAGGTATTGAATGCGCAACGTACTTATAACGATACCCGGGAAAATTATTACGGGGCATTACATAATTGTGTGGCTGCATTGGTCGAATTGGAAAGAGCAAGCGGTATTTGGGACATTAATGGATTTTAAATTCGAAATGTGTAAACAAAAAATATTTCGTAAAATCCAACCAATGAGGCGTTTTTTATGTTGTATTTTTATTTAAGTTTGCACTTGTCATATATCCATTATTCCACTCTAACAATTAAAACAAATGAAGTTAGTAATTACGATTCTTCGAATGGCTGTAGGTTGGCACTTCTTGTATGAAGGCTTGACCAAATTGGTTTCCAGCACATGGACATCTGAAGCCTTTCTCAACAACACTTATGGGGCTTTTTCAGGATTTTACCATTGGTTGGCAGCTTCGCCTGTCCGGCTTGAAGTCATCGATTTTTTAAATATCTTTGGATTAATCGTGATCGGCTTGGCATTGTTCATTGGTAGCTTTACCAAATGGGCTTCGTTATGCGGATTCCTTTTGCTTACACTTTACTATTTTGCCTATCCTCCTTTCGGAGCTTCGTTGTTCAGCATGCGCGACGGCAATGTATTTATTGTCGATAAATTATTCGTGGAAGCAGCCATATTTGTTTTCCTTTTCTTTTATAAAGACAAGGGATATGGCATAGATAACCTGATACAATGGCAGAGAAGTAAAAAATCAAAACCGGTTGCCACAGCAGAAAAAACAGTTATTCCGGCAGAAGTTCCGGCGGCTAAAACAAACTCACGCCGTGAGGTTCTAAAAGACCTTGCCACATTGCCCGTATTGGGATTGATGGGATGGGGAGCGCTTCGTAGTAATAGTTTATATGGAGCAGATGTTTCTTCAGGTGCAACCATTCAGGTAAATCAGGTTGCATTGGGAAAACTCAAGGGTGAACTTCCCAAAGGGAAACTTGGCAAACACGAAATCAGCCGGTTAGTCATGGGTGGAAACCTAATCGGGGGTTGGGCTCATGCTCGGGATTTGATCTATGCAGGATCATTATTCAAAGCTTATAACAATGAGAAAAAAATATTTGAAACCTTGATGCTGTGCGAAGAAGCCGGTATTAATTCGATGAATATCGGTTTTCCAACCATACCGGTAATGGTTAAATATAAAAAGATTACTGGCAGCAAAATCAAAGTGACTGCCCAAGTAGGTATCAGTGAAAAAAGTGACGATATTTACGAAAATGCCAATATTGCTATTGATAATGGCATGGATATTATTCAATTGCAAGGCAATTGGTGTGATTGGCTTGTTCGCGATAATAAGCTGGATATGATTGATAAGATGATGGATAGAATACGCAGTCAAGGATATGTAGCCGGAATGGGTGCACATACAATTGATTCGCTGATTATTTGTGAAGAGAACGGGATTATTCCCGATTACTACATGAAAACCATGCATCATGATAACTATTGGTCGGCACATCCACGCGAAAATAGAAAAGCTTTTGAAGTGGATGGTGCGAAAAGCCCAGACCACGATATGTTCCACGACAACTGTTTCTGTCCGTTCCCCGATCGTACAGTTGAATTTGTCAACCGTACCAAAGTTCCGGTGATGGGCTTTAAAGTCCTTGCTGCCGGAGCCATTCATCCGAAAGATGGGTTCAACTGGGCCTTTGAAAATGGCGCTGATTTCATTTGCGTGGGAATGTTTGACTTCCAAGTTGTAGACGACGTAAACATTTGTATTGAAACACTGCAAAACTTGAAGAACCGTAAACGCGAGTGGTACGCATAATATAAAAGCAAAGCCCGAAAGTTTCGACTTTCGGGCTTTGTTGTAAAATGTCTTTGTCTCTTATCCGAGTTTTGAGATATAATATTGCCGGTTCAAGCGGGCAATATTTGTAATCTTGATTTCTTTCGGGCATTCAGCTTCGCAAGCACCAGTGTTGGTGCAATTTCCGAAACCGAATTCATCCATACGTGAAACCATTTTTTCAAC
>JAVBPN010000145.1:0-23158 GCA_031549585.1 Bacteroidales bacterium | reverse complement strand
TAATATATTGCCGGCGCAAGCCATTAACGAAAACAAAACCGTGTATGGCAATAATTTACCTATCAGTGCACGAATCATGGAATTGTTGGATAGCCGAAGCCATTCTTTTGAAGTGCCCTGCTTGATCTCAATGCCTACCACATAAACCGTAGTTAACAAAATAAGAATTTGCAATAACCCGTGTGAAAGGATGGTAGAGAGATACATGGAATAATTGGTCCATGGGTTTCCGGGAGCATGGAAATCCAATGCAATCGGCTGTACATTGGCTGCAATTTCTTGCGGAGATTGCCCTCGCCCGGCACGCGAATTAATGTTGAGCGAAGCCGATGACAATGCCGCAATTGTAGACAAATCCCGCATAAGTAATGAGCCCGATATCAGATAACTATTATTGGCATAGAAAACGATTTCCGGTTGCCGCCCTGACATGGCATCGGCTTGCAATTTTGGAGGTAAAATTATAAAACCAAGAATTTTACCCTCTTGCATGGCGCTTTTCCCTTCATGATAGCTATTGAGACGCAACACAACCTTCGTTTGTGGCGAAGCCTCAATTTTGCGAATAATCGAACGGGACAATGTGCTATTATCCATATCAACCACTGCCATTGGCAATTGCATGGGCATTCCATCACGCATCATCGAAGCAAAAAACGCATAACAAAATACCGGAAGTACCAACGTAATTAAAAGGTATATGGGACGTTGCAATATTCTTCGGCATTCACGGATCAAACACTTGATCACTGGCGCACTTTTGTCCGGGTAAATATCTTGCTCATTCATGAAAATAAATTGCTACAATGTTATAATACTGATAAATGGGATTATCTCGTCATTGCGAGGAGGAACGACGAAGCAATCTCACAGTATTCAAAAGGATTGCTTCACCCTCCGGGTTCGCAATAACGTACACTTTCGACTTTGTGAACATTTCTTGTTAATTTATGAGATACCATCAATCATTCATCGAAAATTGATATAATGCCGACATGCCCGGACGTAGATCTTCGACCTTTTCAACCGGCTTGGCGCGTACTTCGAATGTCTTGGCATCAAATTGATCTGTTACTTTAGTTGCTTTCCAAGTGGCATAACTTCCCAATGCTTTGATATAATATACTTTGAGAACAATGTCCTGTTTGCCCAATGCAGGTATAGACACTTTCAATTCCTTACCGACATGGATGCCCGGTAATAAGTCTTCACGAATATTGAATGTGATCCAAACGTCGTCTAAATTGGCAATACTCATAATCGGTGTTCCTGTTCCAATCAATTCGCCTTCTTTAGGATAAAGTTCGGTCACTTCGCCAGATATTGGCGAAGTAAGGGTCGTTTCCTTTAAATAGGATTTCACTTCATCCATTGCTCCTTTTGCCCGCTCAACCATTGCAAGGGCGGCTTGCTTGTCTTCTTCCTGCGCGCCATTGATCGCCATATCGTATTGCGATTTGGCCGCTTTAGCTGTAGCAACAGCTGCTTTATATTGTGCTTCTGCTTCATCACGCTGTTGAGCGGTCACTACTTCCTTATCATATAAGTTTTGTACCCGTTTGAATGATTTTTGGGCAATTTCGACACCCACTTCGGCTTTTTGCCACATTTCATAAGCTGCCGCAATCTGTTCGCTACGTGTGCCATGCAGGGCTTTACGATTTTGTGCTTCGGCAGCTGCAACAGCGGCTTTCGCTTGTTCCAACTTAGCCATTAGCTCTGGGCTATCAAGCAGCAACAAAGTATCTCCCTTGTTTACAGGCATACCTTCAGCTACATAGAATGTATTGACACGCCCGGGAACTTTACCCGACACGCGTATTTCAGTTGCCTCGACTTCTCCCTGCAACATCAATGGACCGGGACGCAATGCAATCCAACCTGCCACACAAAGGCCAACGATTAAAACAATGAGGCCTATAAAACCGATTAAAAGATTATATTTTTTCATTTTGGGTTTGTAATTTTTTGATTAGAAATACAAATATGGTATTTCAACTATGTATCATTACATTTTTTACTGCAATTGCCCGCTGACTTTGCTGAGATACACGCGACACAATTTGGATTCAATACGGGCATCCATTGCTTCCGAATAAGCAGAAAACCAAGCCGTCTGCGCTTCAAGCACTCCGGCAACTTGCACCACTCCTTCTTCAAACCCCATGTTGGCATACCGAAGGTTTTCTTCCGCCTGTTCAAGGTTTTTTGTTGCACTCGACATCAATTGTTCAGCCTCATCAATACGCAGACGGGCTTGCATATATTGCAACTCGATTTTTTCTGATGCTTCCTGACGTTTCAACTCAGCAATATTAAATTCACTGCGTGCAGCATTCACCGTTTGCCGTTTCTCTCCCCAATGAAAAATAGGAACTTGCAACGCCACGGCCATAGTGAAGTTTCCTGCAAAGTCATGGGTAAATCCGTTGTAAGGATTAGGATTTGAAATCAGATATCCGGCTGTTAACCCAAGAGTGGGCAAATATCCGGCTTGTGCGATTTTCACCTTTGAATCGGCAATCTTTGATAAATATGAAAGGCTTTGTAGCTCGGCACGGTCTTTCCAAATATCGGAACTATCGGCAACAACCGTAGCTTGCCCTGTGCCAAAATCTTCCGCAAGTTCGATATTGCTGTCCAAAGGCAGACCAATCACGCGGCACAACGCCATTTTGGAGAGCCGAAGCCCATTGCTGGCTTTAGTCAAAGACATATCTACTTCATTGAGTCGTACTTTTACCTTCAATACGTCATTCTTGGTTGCCATTCCTTCCTCTTGCAAGGCTTCTAAGTTGGCTTCCAATTTTTTCATCAATGTTTTATATTCTTCGGCAATCCGTACTTTGTGTACAAGCGAAACCACTTGCCAATAGCTTTCTTCAGTACTATAAAGGATCTCTGATTGTTCTGCCGTCAATTGCGTATGTGCAATCGATTCGGCAAAACCGGCTATTTTATTATATTCACGAATTTTCCCTCCCATAAATAACGGTTGGGTCAGTCCTACCAAACCAAAAAAATTGTTGGTCATATCCACGGTGAATTCTTCTTTCGGAAGATACGCATAACCCTTCCATTCAATTTTTTCGGGATTAGTTTTCGGATTAAACGGCTGTCCGCCGGCATCCAACGGAACAGGTTGACCATTAACCATAGTCCATCCGTTGTTTACTTGGTCAGCTGTAAACCCAAAACTACCGTCCGACATGACCGATCCTACGGGTGCAAACTTGTCCTCCGATAACAATGAAATATCTTTATTGCTATACAAATAGGCAGCATTTGCATCTATTTTCGGCAAATAACCGCTCCGTGCCACTTTCTTTTGGGCTTCGGCCTGATTGATCTGTTCTTGAGCTATAGCAATGGATTTATTATGCTCTAATGCCATATTACGGCATTGTTCAAGTGTCAAACGGGTTTGGGCAGTGAGATTAAATACACATAAGAAACCGAGTAAACCAATATATTTTTTCATATCAGATTCAGATTGAGATAGTTCAATTTCTAACAAGCTTTAAACAAGTTTTTGTCACCATTGTTGCACTCTTTTCATCCAATCTAAAAGTTCCAAAAAAACCTTTCAAGTAGAGGCTAAATGTTTGCAACGGGATGATTACCACAATGGTATAAATATCAATAAGTGAGCAGGACATGGATATTTCATGATTCTGTTGGCCTCGCTCGAGCACCAGGCGGCAAAGGTCGATTACCATCTTCTTGCTGTCGTCATCAATCTCAAAAGTAAAATCGTTGATCAATTGAATGAGAAATTTGGCATTATCAGGATTGTTATTGATAATATCCACTAATCCAAGATGATAATTAGCGACAAACTCAGAAAAAGTTGTTTCTTTCTCCAATTCTTCTTGAAGGTAGTTGAAAAACATGGCTAAACTCTCATTAAAGAGGTCTCTCACCAATTCGGATTTGCTTTGGTAGTGACGATATAAATATCCATCCGCGACACCTGCTTTGGCTGCAATTGCCGAAATTGACGCTCCTCCGTATCCTTTCTCAACAATCAATGAAACGGTTGCCGTTTTGATGTTTTCCAACTTTGCCGGATCTATAATTCGTGCCATTTTCAAAAAAATTGATAATTAGCTATTTAAATTGTATTTTTATATAAAATATATTTAATGAATGAATATTCATTTATTAAATAATAACAATAATCATTCCAAAATTTCATGAAAAGGAAAAATGTATGAATTTTTTTGTCTTTAGCCTGACAAATAAGGATATAAATTGGAATTAGTAGTAGTATTATTTATTCCTAATAGCTGTCCAAAAACCCACAAAATACGGCTGAACCGAAGCTCAGCGAAGCTAATTACAAATTCAGCCGAACGCGAGTGCCTGTACTACAGTCAAGTACGTTGAGCGAAATTTGCAATTTCGCTCAAAAACAAACCTTTGAACAACTTCATGTACAATCCAATTATATCAAAATCAATAAATACGGATTAATGTATAATTTTGTACCCAAATCCATTTAATGGTATCTACAGTTGAATATTAAAAACAATTTTCTCAGTTGAATCCTCCCAAAATATTCTTGTTCGGATTAGGCATCATTGCTATGATCATAGCCATAGCATTCATATTTCCAGCCGACGGATGGAAGGTAGGAGCATATACGCTTCATTTTCCTAATTTCCGTAATTGGAACGACCATCATGTGCAATACAAGAATATCCAAGATATTATTGCCTTTAATGACACTATAGATATCCATATCGAAAAACTACCAGTAAAACAAGATACACTTGCATCACATGCTGACACCGCAACATATGTTGCTCCGGTTTTTCCTGCGGACTCACTGTCTTTTACCGATAGCATTTATGTTTATCCATTTGAATTTCCGAAAGGGCATGATACATTATTGTATGCTTTTTTCAGGACACTCCAGCATGTGGATCAATATCCGATGCCCGTACGTATATTGCATTATGGCGATTCTCAAATAGAAGCTGATGTGATCACTGCCCGAATCCGCAATTTCATGCAAAACAGTTTCGGAGGGCAAGGAATCGGCTTGATTCCGATCGTAGCGCATAATGCCATTTCCGTAACTGTGCAAAAACAATTATCGCCTAATTGGAAAAGAATATCCTTATTTAACAAGAACGATAGCCTAATTGCAAACCAACATTACGGCATTACTGGAAATATAGCGCGGGTCGTGCCTGACACCGGCAAGACAAGGGCATCGATAGGCATACGGCCATATGGTTTCGAATATTTTAAAGCACGTACATTTACACATGCACGGCTTTATTTCGGCAAGGCAAACCCTTTTTCGATTGTAATTAATCACACGGACACCTTGACATACGAAGCCAGCGATGTTATTTCTTCGGGATGGTGGAAATTTAGCAAAGCAGGCACTTTGCTTGACCTTGATTTTAGCGGAGATTTGTTGCCTGATTTTTACGGCATCACGCTTGATGGATCTAAAGGCGTAGCTGTCGATAATATCCCGTTACGTGGAAGTTCCGGACTCGATTTCAGCCGGATGGACAGCGCACAAATGGGCAATATGTTCCGCATGATGAATGTGAAAATGTTGATTTTGCAGTTCGGCGCCAACATTGCTGCACACGTCACAAACGATTATAACTATTATGCCAGACGTTTTGCACAACAACTCGAAATGCTTAAAACGCTCAATCCCGATATTACAATTATTGTTATCGGAATAAACGATATGTCCCAGAATAGTCCGGAAGGATATGTTTCATATCCCAATATAACTAAGATACGTGATGCTCAGAAGCAAGCGGCATTTGCAACAGGATGTGTATTTTGGGATTTGTATGAAGCTATGGGAGGAGAAAATTCCATGCCCAGCTGGGTAAACAACGATCCTCCATTGGCGCAAAAGGATTTTGTGCATTTTACCTACAGGGGAGGAAAAGTAATTGCCGACCTATTTTGCCGCGCTTGGAAACAAGAGTATAAAAAATGGTCGTCAATTAATACAAAAAAATAAGGTTGCCCCTTTCGAAGCAACCCTATTTAAAAAACAAAAATTAGATTCTGATTACATCATTCCGCCCATTCCGGGGTTAGGCATAGGTGCTGGCTTGTCTTCTTCTTTGTCAGCCAATACACATTCGGTAGTAAGGAGCATACCTGCAATAGAAGCTGCGTTTTCCAAAGCTACGCGAGCAACTTTAGTCGGATCGATTACACCGGTTGCCATCAAATTTTCATATACATCGGTACGAGCATTGTATCCATAATCGCCTTTGCCTTCGCGTACTTTTTGTACGACAACAGCGCCGTCCAAACCAGCATTTTCAACAATTTGACGAAGAGGTTCTTCCAATGCACGACGAACAATAGCTACACCGGTTGTTTCGTCATCATTGTCACCTTTCATCCCGTCCAATGCTTGGATTGCACGAATATAAGCTACACCACCGCCAGGGATGATACCTTCTTCAACAGCTGCACGTGTTGCACTCAAAGCATCATTAACGCGGTCTTTCTTTTCTTTCATTTCAACTTCGGTAGCTGCACCAATGTAAAGAACAGCAACACCTCCGGCTAATTTAGCCAAACGCTCTTGAAGTTTTTCTTTATCATAATCAGAGGTGGTATTTTCCATCTGAGATTTGATTTGAGAAATACGGGCTTCGATTTGTTTCTTTTCACCTGCTCCGTTTACAATTGTGGTATTATCCTTGTTGATCGACACTTTTTCAGCGCTACCCAACATCTCAAGAGTAGCTTTTTCCAATGTCAAACCTTTTTCTTCGGTAATTACAGTACCACCTGTCAAGATAGCGATATCTTCGAGCATATCTTTACGACGATCGCCAAATCCTGGAGCTTTAACGGCTGCAATACGTAATGAACCACGCAATTTGTTTACAACCAAAGTAGCAATGGCTTCGCCATCAACATCTTCAGCAATAATCAAAAGAGGTTTTCCTGTTTGAAGTGAAGCTTCCAAGATAGGAAGGAATTCCTTCATGGTAGAAATTTTCTTGTCATGGATCAGGATCAATGGATTGTCAAGTGTACATTCCATTTTTTCAGTGTCAGTGACAAAATATGCAGAAAGGTATCCGCGGTCGAATTGCATTCCTTCTACTACATCAACATAAGTATCAGTAGTTTTGGCTTCTTCTACGGTGATTACACCTTCTTTTTTCACTTTACCCATTGCTTCAGCGATCAATTTACCAATTTCAGCATCGTTGTTTGCTGAAACAGCAGCAACTTGTTCTACTTGTTTCAAATCGTCGCTTACTTTTTGTGATTGTTTTTTCAAACTCTCGTTCACTTTGACAACGGCTTTGTCAATACCGCGTTTCAAATCCATTGGATTAGCACCGGCTGTAACGTTTTTCAAACCAACGTTTACAATTGCCTGAGCCAATACAGTAGCGGTGGTTGTTCCGTCACCTGCATCATCATTGGTTTTCGATGCTCCTTCTTTCACCATTTGCGCGCCCAGATTTTCTATTCTGTTTGACAACTCAATTTCTTTGGCTACAGTTACACCGTCCTTAGTGATTTGGGGAGCACCAAATTTCTTATCGATAACAACATTACGACCTTTAGGCCCTAAAGTTACTTTTACTGCATTTGCTAATTGATCAACGCCTTTTTTTAATATATCGCGAGCTTCAATATTGAATTTAATATCTTTTGCCATATCTTTTAATAATTATTAATGATTATATTGTTGAATAAACTTGGTTAAATAATAGCCAAAACATCCGATTGTTTCATCATCAGATAATCCTTGCCATCAACGCTCAGCTCGGTTCCAGCATATTTTCCGTAAAGAACAACATCGCCTACTTTCACTTGCATTTGTTCGTCTTTTGTTCCGGGTCCAACTGCGACAATCGTACCTTTTTGAGGTTTTTCTTTAGCAGTTTCTGGAATAATCAATCCGCTTGCAGTTTTTGATTCAGCTTCCATCGGTTGTACAAGTACTCTGTCCGATAATGGTTTAATATTTACATTTGCCATGTTTGATTATGTATTTATAGGTTAAACAATCATTTTTTCACTTCTCTTTTTTTAACATATAATGTGCCAAATGACATTTGACAGATTACTGCCGTATTTTTTCTGACATTTTTACAGATACTTGTGGCAATGTGTCAGATTTATTTTTTCAGAATAGGGTAATATGCCTGAAAATGAGATCTGTCACCAATTGAATTTTCAAAGCCCGATTCGTATCCATAAGGGACAACTTTACCTCCCCAGATGGAAATCTGCGTTCTCGCTTCAAAAAGATGATAACCGATCAGATACCAATTGACATCTGATACGTTAAGATTGATCAATTTCCTTGTGGAGTATTGGTAGGAGTTGCATTTTCAGGCGTAGCTGCCGGTGCATTACTTGGGAAAAGCGGAATAGATGTCGGATCAGCGACATTTTCTATTTCCGGACCTAGAATAGAAGTATTATTGTTGGCGTCTCGATTCCGAGGTATCAGAAAAGCTACGATCAAACACAATAAAGCAAGTGTTCCGGCTAACGTCCACGTAGCTTTTTCGAGGAAATCGGCTGTTTTCCGAACCCCCATGATTTGGTTTGACGATGAAAAATTAGCTGCAAGACCTCCTCCTTTGGAATTTTGTACCAAAACAAAAAGTGCTAAAAATACGCAAACAATTACGATCAATACGATTAGGGAAGCTCTTACTATTTCCATTTTATTTTAATTTTTGCCTTGTTTCAATCTATCAATTTGGGCTGCAAAGTAAATATGTTTTTCTGGATATTTCAAAATTAATTGCTCATATATTTCAATTGCCTTATCTATATGCCCTTGGCTGGCAAAAATATCGGCCAATGTTTCGGTTGCCGTATTTGAATCACCCTGCAAATCTTCGCTCAAATCAACGTGATAATCACTGTCTGTAGGAACAATTTTAGGATTTGATTGTAAAAATGCATCAATCAGATCATTCGCAATGGATGTGATACCCTCAACATCTTTGTTTTCCATTGCCAAAGGTGGTTGTTCGGTTGGTTGATCTGCAGCGACAATCGGGGATTCCTTTGCCACAGGTTGATCTGCAGAAGGCAAATCCATATTTGCCAACTGACGCTCAATAATGGCCATCAATTCTTCATTACTTAATGTCTTTTCAACCGAAGGGTCAAGGAGCTGTTCTTCCGAAATGCCTTTTATAGCAGAATCAGCAACCGGCATAATTTCCGTAGGTTGAACAGTTGGAGGCGTCAAAATAACCGGCTCGATAACCGGTTCAATTGGTATAGTGGGTTCAACCGATATAGTAGGTGCTGCTTGTGTTTTAGACACAGATATCTGGCTTTGGAAAACTGCCGGATACATGATATATTGATACAACAAAGCACGGTCACACACACACAAAGCCGATTTTGGCAATTGCCTGGCAAAATCTTCCTCGCTGGTCTTTTTCAAGCTTTGCAGATATAATTGATGTCCCGTATGGAAATAGGGATATTCTTCTACCAACTGTTTCAGGTCGGAAACATGTTGCGAAGCCAAATCCGGATTGGACATGGTCGATTTTAATTATTCAATGGTCATGGTTACAAAATTAAATCTTTTTGTATAAAATCTAAAAAATAATTAAACGATATTTCATATCCGGCCAATTTGGCAACGATTTCAACCGTAGTTAATTGATCTATTTCGAAAGTTCTGATATATCTAACTATTGTACAAAAAATTCTACACCAAGTAAGGTGATATCATCAAAGATAGCTTCATTCTGTTTTTCCAATCTTTGCCCTTCAATGATATCTCCAAGCGCTTCATCAATATTGGCAGATTGTTGCAACGATTCTTGAACCAGATCAAAAACGGAATCAACCCCTTCTTCACTATCTGACAAAACTTCTACCAATCCGTCGGTATAGCTAAGCAATAAAGAATGCTCTGTAATCTTGATCTTCTGTGCATTTACAAACGGCAATTCATCGAGCATCCCCATTCCAAGGCATTTGCTTTCAAGCAAAGAAATTGTTTTACTTTCCGTACCAAACAAAATAGAAGATGTATGCCCACAATTGGCATATTCCAACTCGTATGTCTGATCATCGTACCGTGCAAGGAAAAGAGTAATGAATTTTTCGCCTTGAGCGCTTTTATATACGCTTGCATTTAATTTATCCACAAGAGCTTCCATAGGAATATCCGATGTGAAAATTGCCCGCAAAGTCGCCTGAAAATTTGACATCAATAAAGAAGCTGCAATACC
Source organism: Bacteroidales bacterium (assembly GCA_031549585.1). GTDB lineage: Bacteria > Bacteroidota > Bacteroidia > Bacteroidales > UBA4181 > JAIRLS01. The sequence goes on along the minus strand of JAVBPN010000145.1, from coordinate 12,917 downwards.
TTTCCCTGACACATCGGCCACACAAAAGCCTGTTTTATGGTCGCCCAACTCGATACAATCAAAATAATCCCCTCCAACTTCGTAGTGAGGCTTATAAAAACCCGTCATCACAATATGTTTATTGCGCGGGAGGTCGCTTATTTTCGGCACTAAAAGGTTTTGCATCTGCGATGCCAATTCCAACTCCTTTTTGAGCGCTTCTTGTCGAAGGCTCTCCTTGAATAGGCGAATGTTTTCAATCGCTACGACAATGATATTGGATATGGTTTGAATAAAGTGTAGGTGTTTGATTACAGGACTTACACCTTCCATCTCCTCTTCAATATCGCCAATTAATACATATGCTATGGGAACATTATTGTTAAAAACCGGAATGATGATGTCAAATCCCTGAAAATTCTGCGTCAATTCTTCATCTGAAGAGTTCACGAATGTAATTTCAGATAAAGGCAGCAAATTTTCCATGTGAATCTTACTGACCACATCATGATCAACTCCGGCAGATAGAATACATTCCCATTCCCCTGAACTTTTAAACATGACTACTTTTCCGATATTCAACTTATCACATAGGACATCTGTGTATTTCCCCAACAAGATATCAACCGGCAAATTGTCATTAATCGCCCTGGTGATTTCAAGTAGGGAATTTAGCTTGAATTTCAGTGTTTGTGTAGTATTTTTTCCAATCATAAATCCGGTTTATATATCACATACAACTGGTAAAGATAACAAAATTCTTACTTAGATGGCAGGAATTTTATAATAATGTTTGAATCAAGCGTTAATTGCAATAAACTTGCAATTTTTCCTTTATTAATGGCTATTTCTAAATAGCCGGAAATATTAAATAAAGCCAACATTTCGCCACGGCTTGTTTCATGAAAATATTTGTTGATCCGGGTAATTTTATACCGCGTACTTTGTACCAAAATTTCAAAAGGCCGCCCTTTTCCAACCCGTTCAAAATCTTCTCGGGTAACATTGGTAACCACATTGCCAAATGAATTGATGTAAATAATGGTTCCTGTAATCTGCGATTCATCCAATGTGGCCAGAATCGCTCCTCTATGTTGGTAATCAACTACCGGAGTTCCTAAATCAAGGATATTACCACGCTTAGCTAAATGAACTGCTGCCGGCACAAATACGAAAATAGCCGGATAATTAGGCGACATTTCGTCTGTATACTTCTCTATTTTGACCATTTGATCGGGCAAAGAAGTACAAATCAATCCGAAGATCCCATTATCGGTACCAACAAAATAATGTCCATCATAATGAATTGCTAAAAAAGGCATGTCTTCCTTATACTCGCTCAAAACAGATAAAACATGCACTGTTCCTTTGGGAAAATAAGAATAGCTGTTTCTTACAATGTAAGCAGCATGAGAAATGCCTGTATTGAATGGAGGTATATGATGTGAGATATCAACTATTCTCGCATCAGGCAAAGCAGATAGAATCGCACCTTTAACCGCTGCGACATAAAAATCGTCTGCCCAACCGGAAGTTAAGGTGATCACTGCCATTTTAGCTCCATTACATTAAAATTAACGACAAAAGTAGAATTTTTTATTATTGAAAAATATGACTTGGGTTTTGAAATGATTATTAGCTCGAAATATCAACAGCTATAAAGAAAAATATTTTGAAAAGTTACAAAAAAGAATTAAAATTGCTTATTGAGAAAAAGATTTAACTTAAACATAAATAGATTAAACTTAATGATTTACATGAAAAGGACAATCTCGTTTTTTTTAGTCGTTTTTATTTTATTCCTCAGTGCGTGTTCTAACCAACAAATTCCATCTGACAATTTACTTCGCAGCACTCCCGAAGCTGAAAGCGTTTCTTCTACAGGCATCCTGAATTATATTCAAGCGGTGGAGAAAGACAGCACACAGGAAATACATAGTTTGATGGTGCTCCGGCATGGAAAAGTTGTAGCAGAAGGATGGTGGAATCCTTATCGTCCCGATTTGAGGCATATTATGCATTCGGTGAGCAAAACGTTTACATCTACAGCCGTCGGATTTGCCGTATCTGAAAATCGTTTATCGGTGAATGACAAGGTTATTTCTTTTTTCCCAGACTATTTACCCGATACGGTAAGCCTCTATTTGGCACAACTCACCATAAAAGACTTGTTGACTATGTCTGTTGGGCAAGATCCGGAACCAAAGTTTACGTATCAAGACCCCAACTGGGTTAAAGCGTTTTTGGCTACGCCCATTGTCAACGAACCGGGTACTGTTTTCTTATATAACTCATATGCGACATACATGGTGTCGGCAATTCTGCAAAAAGTAACCGGACAAAAAATAATTGATTACTTACAGCCCCGCCTCTTCGAACCATTAAATATCAAAGGTATGGATTGGGAAGAAGACCCGATGGGCATCAATATAGGAGGATGGGGATTACGTGTCAAGACAGAAGACATGGCCAAATTGGGGCAATTGTATTTGCAGAAAGGCAAATGGAACGGAAAACAATTGCTCCCCGAATCGTGGATCGAAGAAGCATCTACGGCGAAAATAATCCAAAAACCTGATATCACACAAGAACAGAGGAATCAGGACGACTGGGCTCAAGGATATGGCTATCAAATGTGGCGTTGCCGGCATAATTTCTTCCGTGCAGACGGCGCATCGGGGCAATACATCATTGTAATGCCTGAATTGGATGCTGTAATTGCCATTACTGCTAATGTAAACAACATGCAACATGAATTGAATTTTGTTTGGGAATATCTTTTACCTGCGATTAATGGCCAATTGCCTGTCGATAAGCAGAAAGATCAAGCCCTTAAAGAAAAATTAGCATCACTTTCTCTTCCTGTGCCGCCTAAAACAACTTCTTCATTGGAAGGCACAGTTACAGGCAAGGTATACACTATGGAAGAAAACGATGGACAAACCAATAGCATCTCAGGTTCCTTTGCAAATGATCAATGTATGCTTAACTTGCAAGAAGGCTCAAATTCGTATTCATTTACCTATGGTTCAGGCAAGTGGATTGCAGGTGAAACAAACCGTCCCGGCCCATATTACCGGTTTGGGCAAAGAGATCCTAAAGGGAAAGCGCCTTTCCAAGTGTCTGGATATTACGAATGGCTGGATGATCACACCTTGAAATTAGTGTTACGATACACGGAATGTACGCTTTCAGACATTGTAACACTTCATTTCGAACAGGATAAGCTGACAGTTGACATGAGTGTTGGGTTAACTCCCCAATCAATAAGAACAGTAAGAAAAACGGAACTAAAACTCAAGCAATAATTATCATTAAATACTTAACCCAAAAATAAATATTATGAATAGGCGAAATTTTGTAAAAAATGTAGGAATCGGAACGGCTGCCTCATTAAGCATGGGAGCTGTGGTTTCTGCATGTGGTGGCGAAGCACCAAAAAAAACCAATGATGCCGACGACGGGCCGGTAATTCAAATTGGTGACAACATTGCTGTTGCTAATACTACTTATGGAAAAATACGGGGGTATATCTTGCACGGCACTTATACCTTCCTTGGCATTCCTTATGGAGCAGACACATCGGGAAAAAACAGGTTTATGGCCCCCAAGAAACCGGAACCTTGGACAGATATACGTCCGGCTGTTTTCTATGGCGACACTGCCCCACAAAATATGGATAGGCGTTTTCCCAACGATTATAGCACTTTTGTTGACCATTGGAATTATTATGATGTAAGCGAAAATTGCTTGACGATTAATGTTTGGACGCCCGCTATTGCTGATGGCAAAAAACGTCCGGTAATGGTATGGATGCACGGCGGAGGATTTACCAACGGCAATGCAATTGAACAAGACGGATACCATGGAGAAAACCTCAGCCATTACGGAGATGTTGTATTCTGCTCTATCAACCATCGTTTAGGCCCTATTGGATTTTCGGATCTTTCCGGTGTTGGTGGCGATAAATACAAAGACTCAGCCAATGTCGGTATGTTAGATCTTATTGCAGCTTTGGAATGGATCAGGGATAATATCACCAACTTTGGAGGCGATCCCGGCAATGTGACCATTATGGGACAATCTGGAGGAGGATCTAAGGTTTGTACAACAGCCGCTATGCCCGCAGCTCAAGGATTGGTTCACAAAGGCGTAGCATTGAGCGGATCGTCGATTGAAGCGCAAGACCGGAAAACCGCCCAACTATTGGGTAGTTATATCCTTAAAGAAGCCGGCCTTACCGCAAAAGATATTGATAAATTGCAGGATATTCCTTGGCGTGAATATCTCAATATAGCCAGCAGAGCACAAAGAAAATTTGCTGAAGAAAATCCAAACATACCTGGCCGAAGAGGATATGCACCTGTTGCCGACGGAATCCATATTCCAACCGGAACATTCTTCTCGGGCCAATCGGGTCCAAACATTCCGATGATCTTCTGCACTACATTCCACGAACAAAATCCGGATCGTACCGATTCTTCGTTGGAATCGATCACATTAGACGGCGTAGTTGAAAAATTGAAAGCCCGTTTTGGTGATAAAACAAGCGACATTGTTGCTGCTTATGCGAAAAATTTCCCTGATCTTCGTCCTATCGAAATATGGGCGCTAATTGTTTCCAGCCGTCAATCAGTGGTACGGTCAGCCAATGCGAAACTAAAACAAGGTTCGCCTGTATATGTGGCTTGGTTTGGTTGGAAATCTCCTTTATTCGACAACCGGATACGGGCATTCCACTGCTCGGATATCTGTTTCTGGTATGCCAATACCGACCGGATGTATACCCATACTGGCGGTGGTGCACGCCCACGTAAACTTTCTGTAAAAATGTCAGATGCGCTTCTCAGCTTTATGCGTACGGGTGATCCCAATCACACCGGCGAAGGATTGCCGCAATGGCCAAAGTTTACCGAAGAAAATGGCGAAACCATGATTCTGGACGACGTTTGCGTTGTAAAGAACGATCCCGATAGGGAAGCAAGAAAATCATTCGCTTAATTAAGCTATTGATCATAACGAAATAAGCTGTGCCATTTGGCACAGCTTATTCTTTTTTACATGTCAATCAAAATTATTTCTTCCCTTGATTGGCTACAGCATTCATTTTTTTGTTGATTTCTTCGGGATCACCCAAGAAGTAATCTTTCACCAAATTGAATGAACCATCAAACTCAAATACGTAAGGTACCGCCGTTGGCAAGTTTAAGCTAACGATATCATTATCTGAAATATTTTTCAAATATTTGATGATACCTCTCAAACTATTACCATGAGCAGCTACAATAATTTGGTCGTGTTGCTTTAGCGAGGGGAAAATATTATTTTTCCAATAAGGGACAATACGTTCTACTGTATCCTTAAGCGATTCTGTCAAAGGAATTTCGTTATCTTTTAATTCATTGTATCGAATATCGGATCTTGGGCTTCTTGGATCGTTCATAGCCAAAGGATCGGGAGCGATATCATAGCTCCTGCGCCAGATCAAAACTTGTTCGTCACCATATTTGGCAGCAGTTTCGGCTTTATTTAACCCTTGTAACATGCCGTAATGTTTTTCATTTAATCTCCATGACTTTTCTACAGGTATCCAATCTAAATTCATCACATCCAATACCTGATTTAGGGTTTTCACCGCACGCTTGAGATATGAAGTAAAAGCCTTTTCAAACAAGAATCCATTATCTTTTAAAATATTACCCGCAGCGATAGCTTCTTGCACTCCGTTGGGTGACAAATCAACATCTGTCCATCCGGTAAACCGGTTTTCTTTATTCCAAGTACTTTCTCCATGACGGAGTAAAACAACTTTTTTCATTTTCTTTATGATTGTATAATGTATTTATTTTCCGACACAAAGTAACGAAAAAAAAGTATCATTGTTGGAAACAATATGAAAAAATGTCATGAAATCAAATCACTTTCAGTTGTTGGTACTTATTCCTCTTTTCCTTCTATATTAAAGCAGTAAATCCAAAAATGCAGAAAGATTTCGTATATTTGAGAAATTGTAGCACAAGATGGCACCAACACACATCTTATGCTTGTTAACACTAAGGGATTATCTTTATGAAGATTAAAAAAATTTTGCTATTTATCATTTTATCGTCATGCTTGCGTACTTTGATTGGAGCAGAAAATATAACAGGAACTTTTTACCAATTTTCTTTTGATGGTCCTATTAAAATCGTCTTTCATAATTCTACTTTAGAAATAAATATACCTAAATCATATCGTGGTGACGCAAAAATCTTATATACCAGAGAAAAAAGGTATTTCAGAAAGGAGATTATCACTATGTTTGTTATGCTAGAAAAAAAGGCTGGTGGCAAGTTTACAAATTGAAACCAATGGCAAATGAATGTCTGGGGGTTTATTTAATGTCTAACCTTCAATTATGTTTGCAAGGGGTAAAAAAAATATCTGAAATAAAATTAGAAATAGAAAAAGATACTACTAACATACAAGTAGGGATTATGTACAATTGTGATGAAAATAAAAAACTTTTAGCATTAAAAAATGTCGATGAAATCACAGAAAAAGATTATATCACTTTTTATGAACAAAGCAGCTTTGATTTAAGGCAAAAAGTAGACGAAATGATGGGTATATATAATATTAACTCAGAACAGATGTTAGAAATATTAGATCATTCAATATTATCTATTCGTGATTATCTGCTTACCCAAAACTTTATAAAATTAGGCTATTATCCTGCATTGGATGAAAATGTTATATATAGATTGGTAAAAACATCCCCTTTCATAGATGCTCTAAATGAAAAAGCGAAGCTAACACCATTGTTTGATTAAAATCATTTTATCTGAAAGAAGAATTACAACTAACAGACAGTTTCATTAAGTATGCAATTTCTTAGATAATATGTTTTCTGCATTTTCTGATTCTTAATTTTCAATTCTCAATTTCTTAAATATTACTTTTGTGGCTGATCAACCATTTGGATTTATTTTGAACAAGCAGGTATCTTTATTACTCTTCAAGGTTTTGCTGCTGATGTGTGGGTGTTTTGCCACTCATACCGCATTGGCTCAATTCAATAGTCCATTGGAACGTAACATCAATCTGGCCGTCGAACAAGAAATGAATGCTTCCGGTGAAGTATTTTTCTCGTCGTGGCGCCCCTACCTGCAAGAACATATTTCCGAGGCAAAGAGCGATGTTTTAATTTGGAATCAGCCGGTAGAAGGCCGTTCGTGGTGGCATCGGAAGTTTTTTCAGGAAAGCATTTTAACCCGTAAAGGGAAAGGTTATTTTCTGTATTTAGACCCGATGTTTGAGTTTGGTTATGGACATGAATCCGGTACAGAACGGAAACTTTATGTCAACACACGAGGAGCAAAAGCAGGAGCACGCTTGGGAGAACATTTTGCTTTTGAAACCGATTTCTACGAAAATCAATCGGCTGTGCCCATACAAGTGGAAGAGTTTATTGAAGAATGGCGTGTTGTCCCTGGACAAGGACAGGCTCGACGTTTTAAAGATACAGGATGGGATTACGCAATGGCATCAGGATATATTTCCTGGTCGCCGATTAGATCGCAAAATGTACAATTCGGACACGGCAAACACTTCATTGGCGAAGGTTATCGTTCGGTGTTGTTGTCAGACAATGCGTTCAATTACCCTTACCTCAAATACACGCTTACGCTGGGGCGTTGGCAATATGTCCGGACAATTGCATCGTTGATGAATCTGACACGAGATACATCATGGGAAGAATGGCAGAAGAAAACGGCAGGTTTTGATTATCTTACCGTTGATATCAATAACCGGGTTCAAATATCCATTTTTGAAAGCAATATTTGGCAAAATCCGGATAGTACAGGAAAATTCAAACCCAGCTTTGGTTTGTTCAACCCAATTATATTGACCAATACCCTCTTCACCAAAAACAAAGACGATATCCACTCCTTAGTCGGAATTAATGCGAAGGTAATAGTCACACCTTCGATCGTTGCTTATGGACAATTGGTGCTTGACGACGTCATGAACACAACCCGAAAGTCAGGGTTTCAGATTGGTGCAAAATATTTTGATGTTTTGGATATCAACGGATTATTTATCCAAGCCGAATACAATCAAGTGGCAAAAGGCACTTATTCGTTTGATGATAATACATCAATATCATATGTTCATTACAACCAAACGTTGGCGCATCCTTTGGGTGATAATTTTGTGGAAGCAGTCGCGCTGGCATCATATCGATACCGCAGGATTCGCTTAGAATATCGATTTAATTACGCTAAAGAAAAAGATTCAGACGCAGTCGCTCCTAAAGAATTTGCTGTATATTCATACGGAAAGAAAGTAATTTTCAATCATATTCAGGCAGCATGGATCATGAATCCCAAAACGCAAATGCAAATCGCCATGGGATATACAAGCAGAAATGAAACGAGCACTGTTATCGAACGCAATACGGGCGTTTTCTTCGTTGCATTCCGTACCTCGTTGCGTAACCGCTACTATGATTTTTGATGGAGTAGAATCATTTGAGGATATTTAAAGAATCTGTTTTTGAGTGGAACGGTGAATTTTATGAATATCTGACTGATATTTTTACTAAAAATGAAAATATTAATTCATAAGAACAAACCTATCAACAATCATCCTGTGATGCAGTATAATTCACGAGTAACCAATATCAATATGAAAATTATATAATATGAATAACAGTTTTGTATAACGGTGAATGATTTATATCGTTCATTAATGAGAGTTAAAAAATGTTAAATAATTCAAGTTTTATGAATTTTTTGTTTGTTTTGTTGAATAATTATAAATACAATAATATGAAAAACTTAATTTCAATATTTTTAATTATTTGTATAGTTATATCATGCAAATCTAAAGAGGAAAAAGCAAATATATTGATCAAAGAAGAATTAAGAAAAACCCTTTTTGATTTTTCAAGTTACGATCCAATTGAAACAAAAATAGACAGTGCGTTTACATCTATCTACTCTGATTCAATAATTTTAAATAATGCCTATTTTATTGAGGCTTGCTCGAATAAAGTAAATGAATATGTTGAAAAGTCTGACGAATATGTTCGCATAATGAAAATATATTCAGATGGTTATAACAGATCAAAATTTAATGAGGCGAAAATAGAAGCGTTAAATAATTTAGAAATAGCCAAAGAGTTTTCTAAAAAAATGAATGAAAGGGCTATATTGACCAAAAGCGAAATAAGTAAATTTTCCCCTTCTTTTTGCGGATGGAAGGCGACTCATAAATTTCGCTGCAAAACAAAAGGAGGTAATTTCGCTATTGCAAATTACGAATACATTATTGATGCTGATATGAAAAATATTATTTCTTATGAAGATTTGGATGATGATAATTACAAAAAAATAATTAAGCTAATCGATGAGTTAAAATATCAAAATGCTATAAAAGTAGAAGAATAACTCCGCAATCAAACGGAAATAGTTATTTAGAATTGGTATAAATAATGACAAAAACAAGTTAAAATCATAATTGTTTATTTTATATATATTTGTACAATAATTATAATCTGATAATGGAATTAACAAACACAATATTGGGAAAGCAAATTCAAAGTTGGATTCCAACCACAAAAGATGACGATATGAGCGACAAGATCATAGACGCATACAGGAGTGGTAAAAAAGATGGAATGGAACAACAAGAAAAGCTATTAAATAAAAATCTTAAAGAAAATATAAACAAGTCCGGTAAAATATCATTAGACCTTTTTAAGACACTAAAAGAAAATAAATTTACTCCAGTTGACGCATATCTAAGAGTTGATTCTTGGGATAGGATAGAAGTTATGATAACTATTCATGAGAAAGATTATATAAAGGAAGAATTTTTAGACATGTTTGATATTGTTTCAGAAATTGAGGAGAATTCAAAAGAAGATTTTTTTAGCATATCTATTACATTTTGCTCTATAAATGATAATTTTGATGAAGAATATGTTTCGTCTGATGGATATATCTTTAAGTTGGGTGTAAAATGAGAAAAGCGCATGCAATACATAACGAAGACGCATGTAACTTTTTATTGAATTCCGGGAAATTCAACGATTGGGTTGTTACGACAGCTTTTTATTCTTCTCTACATTACATACATCATGAAATATTTCCATTAGAACATAAAAATACAACATTTACCAACTTTAATGGATATTATGATGTGATGTATGGAACATCAATCAATAATAGACCATCTAAACATAACGTAACAATTGAGCTTGTCAAAAATAAGTTACCTAATTGTAGTAGGTTTTATCGATGGCTACATGATGAGTGTTCAAATGCAAGATATAAGAACTATAAGGTTTCTGAAAACATAGCAAATCAATCTAAAAGATATCTTGACAATATAAAACTACAACTAACGAAATAACTTGAGTTTAGGTTATATTATTTCCCCTTTTGTAGAGTAAAAAGAAATTCCAATCCTCCGTTTTTGCGGTTCTTTGCTACCACTTCGCCATGATGAAATAAGATGGCATTTTTGACAATAGACAATCCTAAACCCGATCCGCCGCTATCACGCGTACGTCCTTCGTCGATGCGGTAGAAACGATTAAAAATCTTTGGTAAATGCCCTTCCGGAACTCCTTTTCCTGTATCGGAAAAGGAGAAAAAGTAATGAGTTTGGTTTTCGTTATAGCAATGTACTTTAATCGTGATGTTTTGTCCGGCATAAGCAATTGAATTCTCAATCAAATTACGGAAAATAGAATAAATCAAAGTCCGATTTCCCTTTACTGACAAGCCTTCAGGAACATCCATCTCAAAGTGGATATGATTGGCTGCCAAAGACGCTGCAAACTCTTGTTGCAATTCCCGCAACAACTTCATTAAATCAATCTTTTCCTCTGTAAATAATCCGGGAGCTTCTTCTATTTTGGTGATTAAAGAAATATCACGAATCAATTCTGAAAGTTTCAAGGTTTGCCGATAGCTCCGCTTAATAAACGTATGCTGTGTCTGGGCATCAATATCTTCTTGCTGCAATAAGGTTTCCAAATATCCGCGTATACTGCTGACCGGCGTACGCAACTCGTGGGCGATATTGTTGGTCATCTCTTGTTTCAGCAAACGGGTAGTTTCGGTTTGGGTTATGTCGTGAATAATCACCTGAAACGAGCGATCGTGAAATAAGATTGTACTAACAGAAAAGTGTTTGCCATTCTTAACGATTTTGATCATGTAAGGCGGGTGATTTTCTTCTGCTTTCTCATGATTCAAAAATTCTTTGATGGAAAGAAATTCTTCGGAATTGAAAATTTGCTCTGAAATAACCGTGTTTTCATCAAGAATGGTATTGACATAAGTCACAAAACGGGTATTGAAAAAGACAGATTCAAACGTAGGGGAAAAAAGGCCAACGCCTTCTTCAGAATTTTGAAAGCATTGCACCAGTTTCTCTTGTTGCAAAGCCAATTGGTCACGTGTGATTTTCAATTGCTGGTAATTCTCAGCAATTTGATTGGCAATATCGCCAAATTCGGTATCAGGAAATGATATATTTGGTAAATGATCGGTCTGGCTACTTCCTGTTGATAATGTAAAATCGCGTAAAGCTGTTATGGCCTTGCCCAAGCGGCTTGATATGTAAACCAATAATATCAAAGTAGTGGCAAATAATAGCAATACAAAATACAATGAAAAATTGTCCGCCCGCAAAAAACTTTGTACCTCAATGTCGTATAAAATAGCTACGCGAACATAATACTGGTCAAACTTATGTGCAAAGTAAAAATAGTTGCTACCGGTTGATTCCGACAGGCGAATATTGTGCCCTGTGCCTTTAGTTGTTGCTCCTTGAATTTCGATACGGTTTAGATGGTTATCCAAAGCCGTCAGATTCGCAAACCTGTTATCGAATAAGACATTCCCGGAAAGATCGATCACGGAAATACGTATATCATTGGGAAAAAACGACGATATTTCTAAAATATCTTCGATTTTATGGTTTGTTTCGATAAAACGATTTACCATCAAGGCATAACTATCTAAATCTTTTTCGAGCGCTTCTGTTTTAACATTTTTCTCCCAAATTTGCTGAAAAAGGATAATGCCCGTTGTAAAAATGGCAAATGCAATGAAAAACCATAAAAAGATCAGGTGACGATATTTCGGTTTGGGCAGCTTCATTGAAAATAACGGAAATTATATTCTATAACATTTAAGGATACACGGTGTAGGGCGCACGGTACAAGGTACAAGGTTTGAATCAATAATCGTGCCGCCGACACGAAAGGCAGCGCGGGCGACAAACGGCGAATGCCATATGTCATCTGCCCTAAAGCCAGAACGGCAGTCAGGCGTTCGGCATTTTTTTCACAATCATTCAACATCAAATTCATAAATTAATCTGTAATATTTTTTTGTATCAGCCCACCAAACAAAATTATCTTTTTCTAAATACTGTCTTACTCCGCTGCTTATGGTTTTGTCGGTCGTGTATAATAGTGTATATTTATACCGATTTTTCGGCAATTCATTACGCCAACCAAAAGAGCCAACCCACGCAATAGTTGCGGAATCGGGATACAAAGGGGAACCGCCTGCAAAATTATAATCCAACATTCCAAAGCGTTCTCTACTCCATACTGAATTTACTAAAAAGCTAATTGAACCCCAAAAGTAACCTTTTATGTATTGTCCATAGATCGTGTCTTTTGAATTGTTTTTCAACATAAAAAAAGGTGCTTTGTAATATTCATCCCCTTTCATCTTTGGAAGATATTGTATTTCAATATTATGATTAGGCTCGTAATATTTGATTACTTCGACTGTGCCATTTTCTCTTTCCTCCTTGCCAAACGAATCGTTTCTGTAAAATCCCACATTTATCTCAATATCTGTTTCATTTCCGACTAATGTAAAAGGATAATTTAACGCTTCTGTTCCAATAGTTTTGTTTTCAAA
>JAVBPN010000006.1:0-9850 GCA_031549585.1 Bacteroidales bacterium | reverse complement strand
ATTGAAAAGGCCATGAAAGGAATAAGAAAGCATAGAAATACGAATGGGCTGGAAAGCCCCCTTATTGATCATTGTATTTACAGGTTCAGCAGCCATTGCCGATGCAGAAGGAGTAGCAACAAATGCTGCAGCACCCAATGCCGAATTACGAAGAAAATTACGTCGTGTTGTCATATTTTTAGTAATTTAAAAGTGATTTTTACATTTCCCATCCTTTACGGATGTTGCGGGTCAGCAATTTGTTTGCGTCCGCGTCATTGGTAATGTTACGTGTTACAGGATTATATATCAATTTCTTTCCGCTGCTCATCAACGACACTGATCCAAGATTAAATGTTTCGTTGACTTCTTTGGCGTATTCAAATGATCCTGGCCCCTTGCCTTTACCTTTGCATCCATCGAGCCATGCTTGTAACCAGCGTTCTGTGCCATTGGGCAATGCGCTGCGTGGATGGTTGGCCATTTGATATCCTTTCACATCAGTATATTTCGATGCGTTTTCACCCAAAAGTATAGGATCTTCGCGCAAAAAACCGGAAAGAATAACGCCTTTATCGCCAATCAACATCATCCCTTCAATAGGAAGATCATCACCGGCATATCCCTCTGGTGTTTGCGGTTTCATACCTCCATCATGCCACTGAAGAATAATTTTACCCGAACCATCTTTATAAGGAACTTCAAACCGATAAGCGGCCGCCATCGGATATGAATAGTCGTTGACAATGGTCATCGGCACATTGTTTTTCAGGCCAATCACACGCGAAAAACGAGTAAAGACCGACGTCGCCGATCCCAATTTTAACGCATCAAATACTGGCCACAGGCTGTAATAGCCCATATCGGCAATAGCTCCGGCTCCAAACTCGTATCAACCACGAAATGTAGCATGAGTATAATATGGATGATAAGGACGCATTTCTGCCGGGCCTAACCAGAGATCCCAATTAAATCCATCCGGAATTGGAGGTTTATCCGTAGGGATAAGCGGATATTGTGGCCAAACGGGACGATTGCTCCAGTTGTGTATCTCTTTGAGTTTACCAATTGCTCCAGCATCGATCCATTTCTTGATCTGATCCATATTACCGTCGCCAAAAGCATTGTACGCCATCATGTGCGTAGATAGCTTCGAAGCGTTAGTGGCATCAACCACTTTCATTGCCTCGGTCATCTTATTGCCCAATGGCTTGTGCATAATCACATGTTTGCCTTTTTTGAGGCAGTCTAATGCTTGATAAGCATGTAAATGATCCGGCGACATAATCTTTACAGCATCAATATCTTTCATAGTCGCCAACAGCTCGCGATAATCTTCCTTCGCGGTGATCGAGCCTTTATATCCGGTACGATTTTTACGGTAATAAGTCTCTACAACTTCTTTCATAATATTTCGGCCACCGGGTATCCCCTGGATACCCTCTTTCCATGATGGTTCGCCCATTAACCTACGCATTTCATTGCGCAAACCGTATTCACTCCAATGGATATAATCGTAGCTTTCGCGATTGGGATCGGCTACTGCTATAATCTCAATATCCGGTGCCTTCACCAATGCGGGTAATTCCGAAAGCCCTTGTGTTCCGCAGCCAATGTGCAGCATGCAAATTTTGTCGCTTGGCGCCACCATGCCATGCTTTTTTGCAGCAAATACATGATTGGGAATGATAGAGATAACTCCCAATCCAACTCCTGTAGAAATAAAAGTACGGCGATTCATCTTCAACGCCTCTTGATTGCTTGGTTTTGTTTTTTCCATAGCGTAAGTTTCATTTAGTTTTATTGTATACAAATAAAGGCATTTGCAATGATATTCGCAAGTAAAATAATATATTTGTAACTGGTAGGTTATTACCCCATGGGAACAAACCAATTTGGGTCAATCCAACAGATTATGAGACATATGTAAAGAAATAATTATCATTGTTATGAAAACAAGGCATCTTATTGTTCCGTGTATTTTTGGAGCCGGAGCAATAGCCGGATGTTCCAATTCCGGACAACAAAACAATATCAAACCCAATATTATTTATATCATAGCTGATGATTTGGGCTATGGCGATATCGGTTGCTACGGGCAACAACTGATTAAGACCCCGAATATCGATCGTCTTGCCAAAGAAGGTATGCGATTTACCCAGCACTATGCAGGATGTACGGTAAGCGCTCCATCGCGTTCTTCGTTAATAACAGGCCTCCATACAGGACACACACCTATCCGAGGGAATAAAGAACATCTTCCAGAAGGACAGTATCCACAGCCGGGCAATACACATACCATTGCCAAAATGTTGAAAGAAGACGGATATGCCACAGGATGTTTCGGCAAATGGGGATTGGGTTACCCCGGCTCGGAAGGAGCGCCGGAAAACCAAGGATTTGACAAGTTCTTCGGATTCAATTGTCAACGGATTGCCCATAACTATTATCCTTATTACCTTTGGGATAACCGTGACACTGTTTGGCTGAAAGGAAACGAAGGCACCAAAAAAGAAGATTACGCCATGGATATCATCCACAGCGAAGCACTGAATTTTATCAGAAGCAACAAAAATCAACCATTTTTCGCGTTCCTGACTTATGTAATACCTCATGCCGAATTAGTTAATCCTAATGATAGCATTGCAACCATGTATGATGGCAAATTTCCAGAAACGCCTTTTGCCGGTGTTGATGAAGGACCTACATACAAGAATGGAGGATATGGCAGTACACCTCATCCCAAAGCCGATTTTGCCGCAATGATCACCCGGTTGGATACATATGTTGGGGAAGTGGTAGAAATATTGAAAGAACTGGGGTTAGATAAAAACACGATCATCATGTTCACAAGCGACAACGGCCCTCACCGGGAAGGAGGTGCTGATCCTGATTTTTTCAAAAGCTATGGCCCATTGCGCGGTGTAAAGCGCGATTTGTATGAAGGCGGCATCCGTATTCCCTTTATCGCCTGGTATCCAGGAAAGATCAAAGCGGATAGCGAAAACGAACATGTTTCGGCTTTCTGGGACGTGATGCCCACCTTTGCGGAATTGACCGGAACGGAAGTGGCCGTCAATACTGACGGTATATCCTTCCTCCCCACCCTATTCGGAAAACCGGGACAGCAAAAGCACGATTATTTTTATTGGGAGTTTCATGAGCAGGGAGGTAAAATTGCTGTGAGAAAAGATCATTGGAAAGCAATTTGGCTGAACACTCAAAATCCCCAAAAAGCATCCGTCGAATTATATGATTTATCTAAAGACATTCACGAAGACAATAATTTAGCCGAACAACACCCGGAAATAATCTCTGAATTGGGTAGGCTTGCCAAACAATCGCATACCGATTCGGATGTTTTCCCATTTTCGTTACCGTCGCCTATTGTTGATTAGATATCTGGATGTTGAAATTTATTTTTCGATATATTTTAGCAATTCATTGTTTTTTGTGCTTTACCAGCATAATCACCGGATTTGATTCTTCTTCCAATGTTGCGGCAATTTCTTTTAACTGTCCTTTTAACTGTCCTTTTTCATAAGATTCAATAAGGTCTTCGGCATTTAAACTTTGACAAAATGCTATTTCTTCATTTAAAGGGTCACGAAACATATTGACAGGTCTTTTGTCTGTATAATCGCTATTGTACACGGTACAATCGAATATGATCTTTTCCTGTGTGTCGTATATCAAATCAGTCCTTGGAAATCCTCTATTTGTTGCAAAGTCATATTCTTTTTTGACGGTTTGCATGAAGTAATAATGGTCGGTAAGAACACCTGGATAAAGAAAAACTTCAGGCTCCATAGAATGTACGGACGGGGTTCTCGTAATAAAAGGATGTATACTGGCATCTGGTAGATATCTATACACAGTATCAGATGAAGGTTCTGCTATGATCCAATTGTTTTGGAAAGGTGTGATCATGCAATTAAGAGTTAAGTTAGAA
Organism: Bacteroidales bacterium; assembly: GCA_031549585.1. Lineage (GTDB taxonomy): Bacteria > Bacteroidota > Bacteroidia > Bacteroidales > UBA4181 > JAIRLS01. The sequence continues at coordinate 5,919 of JAVBPN010000006.1, read as the reverse complement.
TAAATCATTTCCTTATCTTGTAACATCATTACCGTTGATATTTTCTTTTTAATCGGGATTTCCATTTCCTTAACACTCCCATCTTGTTTGGATATAATAAAAATTGAATTTCTATTACTTTCAGGGTCATAAGTCGGGAAATAATCTTCGTGGCAAATTAAATGTTCTTTGTCGTAATTGTATATTTTGTTATACAAGCCTCCTTCTTTATGCCGGAAACTTCTTTTAAAATTACCGAACAAATCATACACCAGAATTCTTCTTGTAGAATGGCTGTTGACAAACATTTCATTGTTGTCTTCATCTAGGGTAATTCCTAAATTAAATGCATATTCCTCGCCGCCTTTCCCCAATCGGTTAAATTTTCTTAAACCTTTACCGGTTCGGTCAAAGATAAAGATATCCCCATCATTAACCCGGTTTTTTACCACTATGATATCCTTACCAATTGCCTGTACAACACCTTGGCAAAGAAATTCGTTAGCGGTTTCTAACGGAATATATTCTATATCCATAAAATCCTGGAGAATCAGTTCCTTTTTTGGATAACTTGCCGTAACGTCAACTATGATGAGATCATCGATTTGTTTGCCCGGTTTGTTCCCTCCACATCCTGTCACTAATAGGATAATTGTCCAAATTATAGTATTTTTTTTCATTTATAAGTAATATTATACACCCGCTAAATTATCTTTCAGAGCATTCAACTCCGCTAAGACGACTTTAACAGTGTCCATATATAATTTAAGTTTATTAACTGTTTGATTACCTTTTAACATATTACAGTTAATGTGTTAATATCTGCTATTTTTTTAGAATCTATTTAATATAGACACCACCAAATAGAAATACCTCAAAAATAAAAAAAATAATTTAAAGAATTTCTCAAAGAAAACAGATGAAACTAAGTCGATCGGACAGTACAGAAAATTAAGTTTCTCGTAGGGATTTCAAGATGTATTGTCAATTTTCTATTGGCTTTGTCTCCATTTTCAATCATTAATTTTCCTTTGCTATTCTTCGCATATAATCTTATTTTTGCTTGATGATAATACAAAACTTATCTTGTTATGAAGAAATTGCTTAGCTTTTGCCTGTTGTCTCTCACATTTGCAGGCTGCCAACAACAAATTTCAAAAGAAACTCCATATGCGTCTTTTGAACAGGAAAAATTCAAAAATCCCGATAACACGTTCCGGGCTGTTCCTTTTTACTCATTAAATGATGATTTACAAGCTGATGAGTTAACACGGCAACTCCATATATTCAAAGACGCCGGTTATGGAGGTGCTTTTTTACATAGCCGCATAGGGTTGCTTACACCTTACTTAAGCGATCATTGGTTTGATATGATGAAAGTAGGAACCGATGTTTTACGTGATTTGGGAATGGATGCATGGTACTACGATGAAGACAAATGGCCAAGCGGTTTTGCCGGAGGGCTTGTCCCGATACAAAGCTCCGATTATCAGGCACGTTCATTGGCTCGATTGGCGAAAGGAACAAAAGTGAATCCTCCCGACAAAATTTTATTGGAAGACGACCACTACATTTACGTAGAACTCGTTAATCCGATGGGACAAGGTTGGTATAACGGAACAAGCTGGGTTGATTTAATGAATCCCCAAATGGTTCAGGCATTCATCGAAAGCAGTTATAAACCTTATGTTGACCGGTTTGCAGGCCAATCCAATGCAAAAGGAATATTTACTGATGAACCTCAAGTATCTCCCAAATCCCATGTGCCGCAAAATGGGCTGGTAAGTTATTCTCCTGTAATGGTCAATACTTTTCGCGAACGCTGTGGCTATGATCTGATTCCGGTTATGCCATCGTTGTTTGATACAGTGGGCGATTGGAGAAAAATACGGTTGGATTATTATCGCACCATTGCATTCTGCATGGAAAATGCTTTTAGCCGCCCCATTGGTGAATACTGTGCCCAAAACCACATCATGTGGACTGGTCATTATAACGGTGAAGACAACCCAACATCCACCATGTTGAACGAAGGCAACCTGATGCAGCAATTACGGCATATGCAACAACCCGGCATCGATGCATTGGGATTGCGGTATAACTCCGTTTATTGCGGAAAAGGTGTTAGTTCTGTTGCCAATCAATATGCCATTGAACGCCGTTTAAGCGAGTTGTTCGGTATTAGTGGACATAACATGAGTTTTGAAGACAGAATGTGGGTCACTAGTTGGCATACTATTATGGGAATCAACTTCATGTGTCCGCATCTCTATTTATACAGCATGAAAGGAGCGCGTAAGCGCGATTATCCGCCTACCATAAGCCACCAACAACCTTATTGGGGATATAACAAACTGTTTGAAGACTATTCGGCCAGGTTATGTTATTTTGCTTCTTCAGGTAAAACTACTCCCGAAATTTGTATCATTCATCCGCTTGAATCAACGTATATTGAATACATGCAAGGTGCATCGGGTACACGTGATGCGAAATTTGAAGAGTTGCTTCGCACTTTGATGGGTACACACCGCAATTTCGATATTGGGGACGAACAAATTATTTCGGAGGTTGGTAAAATTAAGAATGGAAAATTTACGGTAAAGGAAATGGCTTATCGTATAGTAATTTTACCTGAAATGCTGACCATCAGGCAATCGACTATTAATCTACTGAATCAGTTCAAAAAGGCCGGAGGAACCATATTGGTTAGTGGCGCTTATCCTTCTTTGGTCGATGGGAAAAACAACCTAGAATCATTAAGGGCGCTCAAAGACATAGCCATCTTCATATCGAACGAAAACTTGAAGAGTGTTATCAATGAACAATGTGTTCCTGAATTTACCTTGTCGGGCGAAGGCAATGAAACCATTTGGACGCATTTGCGGACTGTTTCCAATGGAACCACTTTGCAACTATCCAATACTTCTCGTATTGACACCCGTCGCATTCGTTTTCATTTGACAGGTGCAAATACTCCAATTGCGTTATGGAATCCGGTCAACGGGCATTGCTTAAAATTAGATCCCGAATCGTATGGCAGCTATGCCATCGAATTTGCTCCGGCACAAACATGGGTGATTTCTACAGGTGATGCAGCCAAAAATGTTGTATTTGACGAAACCTACACTTTGCCAAGCAATGCAACCACCATTTTGACGTTCTCTAACACGTTCAATGGCAAACGGCTTAACCCCAATGCCATCACATTGGATTTTGCCAGTTTTTCATCAGATAATGGCAAAAAATGGAGTGAACTGGAACCTGTATTGGCTTTTTACGAACGCACAGCCAGAAAGCCATACAATGGGCCGCTTATGCTAAAATTCGAAATAAAAGCGGATGTCCTTCCCAAAAATTGCTCATTAGTACTTGAACAGCCAGGTATGTATAAAAGCATTTTGGTAAACGGCCAAGAGGTGAAATTTACAGGTAATAAATTTTATGTAGATGCTACGTTTAAAACACAAGATATTACTTCTCTCCTGAAAATGGGGAAAAATGAAATCATTTTATCACTTGACTATATTTCACCCATTACAACCAGCCTTACGGCCGACAAGCGTTATGGTACGGAAATAGAAAGTATCTACTTGATTGGTGACTTTGCTGTTTCAGCTGCAATTGCAGACCAGCCTTTGGCTGATACTTGGCGAAGCCTTCAAAAGGAATTGCCTCCTAAAGCTCCAGTAAACCGTTTTAAATCCTTTGTGTTAACCAAAGAACAAACCTCTTTCACCGGAGATTTATCCACCCAAGGCTATCCGTTTTACGCAGGCAGCTTTGAATTGAGTACTGATTTTGATATTCTATCTTTGGAACCTGGAGTGCGCTATCAAGTGGAATTCCCAAATTTTGAATCAATACTCATCAATCTAAATGTAAATGGCACTGATTTTCCCGTTTTGTTCTCCAGTCCGTGGGCATGCGACATTACTAAAGCGTTGAAACCGGGTAAAAATGAAATGCACATTACACTTACAAACGGTCTGCGCAATCTAATGGGACCACACCACCACAAAGGAGGTGAGTTTGCTGAAGTAGGCCCTGCAACCTTCCATGGTGATAATGCATGGCCAAATATTGAAGCCGGAGAACGCGATTGGTACGATGCACGGCTAAAATCCAATCCTATTCTTTGGCGCGATACATATCATATTATTCCATTTGGAATGCTGGGAGCGCCGGTAATACAAAAATTACAATAATATGCGCGTATCTTTAGTGTAACTTGTACTTATGTCAAAAAGAAACCAATGAAGAGAACAATCATCCATATATGCCTGATTTTAATGTTGGTATGTCACATCCAACTCACTGCGCAAACAGTCAAGGTTTCGATTGATCCGAAAATTACTTACCAATATATAGAAGGCTTTGGTGCTTGTGTCATAGATTTTACCGATCCTCCGGCTTTTTTCAACGATCCGAAATTATATGATTTAGCTGTAAATGATTTGGGTATGAGCATGCTCCGTATGTCATTTCCTCAGGAAATAGAGGAAATGAATGATAACGAAGATCCGGATCATTTTAATTGGCAAGCGTTTAACATGCATTACTTAGAGCGAAGGATGAAGATTGCACTGGAATTTAAAAAGCGCGGAGTCGATCGATTTATATTTTCTACCTGGTCGCCTTCCGAATTTATCAAAACCAACCGCTCAACAGTGCAAGGCGGCCATGTGCGCATGGATTTATATGATGAATATGCCGAAAACATTGCCGCTTGCATCATTGCTGTTAAACAGAATTGGGGCATCGACGTGGGAGCATTCAGCATCCAAAACGAATTGTTATTTATTGAACCCTACAAATCATGTATATACAACCCATACACAGCACGGGAAGCTGTTCGGGCTCTGATGCGTAAATTTGAAAAAGAAGGCATCAATTGCCGCATACAACTGCCGGAAGATATGATGTTTTTCAACCGGATGTATAATTACATATTACCAACCATCAATGATCCCGAAACCAAGAATTTCATCGGCGATTTTTGTACCCATCGCCAACAGGAATGGGACGAAGTAGTGAAATGGAAAAATGCGACAGCACCGCTGAATCGTCAAACATGGATGACCGAGACATCAGGCCATCAGGCTACATGGGATGGTGCATTGAAATTGGCCAATGATATGTATGACTATTTGGTTGGAGGCAACATGAGCGCATGGTTGTATTGGCAAATTAGTGACAACCCATCGTCTTCTGAATATGCATTAATGAACGGTACAGAACCCAATCCAAAGTATTATGCTTCCAAACATTTTTATAGATGGGTACGTCCCGGAGCAAAACGAATAGAAGGCCTCTCCTCCCACCCTAACCTGTTGGTTTCAGCATTCAAGCACGAACAGGAAGGAACGCTGACTTTGGTACTCATCAACCGGGATGATCATGAATTGGAAATCCAATTGGACATTCAGAATGAGAAACAAGGAACATTTGAAGCATACCGTTCTGGTGCAAACGAAAAGTGTATTTCTTTAGGCAAATTAACCCGTTCTACCATTAAAATCCCAGCAAAACACATAGTTACTTTATACCGCAAAGGCGGAAAGGCCACAACAGCTAAATCGGATAAATGGCCTGAATCATGCAGCTTGCGCCTTGCCAAAGGGGAAAAGTTAGGGTCTTTTGAAGCGATATCGCCCAATGCCGATGGAGAGGTAGGCAATGTTGTCCGTTATAGAAGCTTGGAAAGGATTCAGGAGTTCTTCAAAGATAAAGACATAGATACCGAGTCGGGAAATGGTTGGACTGCCCTTTATTGGGCTATTGTAGCCGGGAAAACGGACGTAATTGAATGGTTGCTTCAGCAGGGAGCCAATCCGGCTCATCAAGCCAAAGACGGATGGACGCCATTGCATACGGCAGCAGCAGCATTTACCGGCGAAAAGAACAGCGAAGGCGTCAATAAGTCAAAATATGATGTTTTTC
>JAVBPN010000369.1:0-8652 GCA_031549585.1 Bacteroidales bacterium | reverse complement strand
TTAATTGAAAAGATTGATTCAAATGAATTTAAATATTATCTTTATATTCCTAAAACAACATTTATTAAGGAAATCTTAAAAGGTCGCAATCTTAACAAACGTTTGTTTGCTTTTAAACCGATGAGTAGAAAAGAGTATTTGAAGAATTTGGAACAGAGTCGCTGGATGATTGATTTAACGCATTCCAGCCAAAGTGGTTTGCCAATGAGAATTATCGAAGCGGTAGGTGCTTCTTTAGGTGTCTTATCGACAAATCTGAACGTAACAAGAGAATTTTTGGGCAAAGCTGATGTCGAAGTACTTAGTAATGATTTGGATTTTAACTCCGACAGGTTTAGATTCCACAATGCAGGGACGTATGCGCTGATTGACGAATATTTATTAACCCACTGGATAGATAAAATTTTTAAGTGAAAGTATTATATATTTTAGATTCTTTGAAAAGTGGTGGTGTCGAAACTATGGTTACTCAATTGTCTGTTTCTATGCAGAAGTTGTATCCATCAACACAAATCGAAGTCTTGATTTCAGATAAAAGTCGAACGGCAAATGAATTATTATTGAAAAAAACAGGCAATATTAAAATTCACCATTTGCTTTTTAAATATCGGTTAAACCCACTCAATTTTTTTAGTTATTTGAAAATTATATATGCGGGGAACTATGACATAATACATATCCATAACCTCCGGCCTCAATTATGGGGAGCAGTTATATCTTTTTTTGTACCTAATAGGTGTAAGCTCGTTACAACGGAACACGGTGAGTATAATAAGAAACGAAGTTTTAGAATCTTACGAAAATTAGATTTATTTGTCTATGAAAGATATCACTGCATTATATCCGTATCTGAGGCTACTCAGGACAGTTTGCTGAAATGGCTTCGACCTAAACATATTGATAAATATCACATAATACCCAATGGAATAGATATTGATAAATTCAAAAATGCTTTGTCGGCAGAACGCGCTCAATTCGGATTTTCTGAAAATGACATCATCATTATCTGTGTGAATCGGATGGCACATGGAAAAGATATGATTACCATTATCGAAACATTGAAAAAGCTTTCGGATAAATATAAATTACTCGCTGTCGGAGATGGCCCAAAACTAAATGAATACAAGAATTTTGCGGCTGCAATAAACGTCTCGTCAAGGGTTGTATTTGCCGGTGAACGTAATGATATCCCCCCCCTACTTAAAATGAGCAACGTATCTGTAGCTTCCAGCCTATTTGAAGGTTTTGGTTTATCTGTGCTCGAGGCGATGGCTTCCGGCATAGTTGTATTAGGAACCGATATAAAACCATTTTTAGAAGTTATAGGAAATAAGGACTTCCTATTCCCAATAGGAGATTCGAATGTTCTCATGGAGAAGATTCTCAAGTTGGAAAACATTACACATTACAACCAATCAAAAGAATATTTATCTTGCAGGGCAAATAAATTTTCATATCAAAGAATGATAGAACGACATTATTTATTGTATAACGAGATATGAATAAAGGACAATATTATTCATGAAAAAAAAGATATTACACATTCAGGTTTTACCCAAATTGTCTGGAGTTCAACGTATCTCTCTTGAGATTTTTAAAGGACTTTCTGAGTCTGATTATGATAAGTGGGTTATTTTTAGTGATAGTTTGGATGTCGGTGATAAAGAAGACTGTAAATCGGCTTTTGAAAAAGTTGGTGTAAGAGTATTGTTCTCTAAAAATCTGCAACGAAAAATCGGATTCCATGATATCTTTGCAACTATTGAGATATACAAGCTTTGCCGCAAGGAAAAATTCGACATTGTTCATACCCATTCAACCAAACCCGGTGTTATTGGTCGTATTGCTGCAACTTTAGCACGTGTTCCATTTGTCATACATACAGTACATGGATTGGCATTCTATCAATTTATAAAATTCCCTCGATGGCAGTTTTATTGGTTTTGTGAAATGCTCGCATCATTATTTTGTGATAAAATAATATTGGTAAATCAATATTATGGTAAGTACTTTAAATGGTTTAAAAAGAAAACACTAACCATATATAACGGAATAGATTTTTCGCAATTTTCATATCGGTTGGAAAAACAAAAAAGATGTGATGATCAGATTAAAATACTTTTTGTTGGAAGATTGGATATTCAGAAAGATCCAATGACACTTTTGCATGCCGCAAAAAAAGTATCAGAAAGTGTTCCAAATATTAGCTTTACATTAGTTGGCGATGGTGAAAAATATATCGAGTGTCATGAATATATAAAATCGAATGGGCTCGAAAACAATATATATTTAGAAGGATGGCAGACAAATGTAGAAAAATATTATACATCACATGACATCTTTTGTTTGTCATCTATTTATGAAGCTTTCGGATTAATTTTTTTGGAAGCCGGATTTCACTACTTGCCGACTGTTGCAACTGATGTAGAGGGAATACCGGAAGTCGTGATTAATAATCAAACAGGTTATTTGGTTCCGCCTCAAGATGCAACACTTCTTGCAAAGAAACTATTGTTATTGATTAATGATCCGGAACTGAGATACCAAATGGGAAGTCAAGCATATAAATGGGTTACGGAAAACTTTACAGCAGAAAAAATGTTAGAAGGATATAAGCGTCTATATGATAGTCAAATGAAGTAAAATGATGGGTATTGTTGATAGGTATTATCTTGTTATTTGTATTTTTCTTTTTACATCATGCAATCATTTTTCTACCATTTCAATTTGTAGTAATCTGCAAGAAGGTGATAGTATATCTGTTGCAATGTTTTTAAAAAATGAGAATCAATATGTTCCTGTTAATAAGGCTATTGTTACACGAGAAGATGTCAAGCGCAACATAATTACCCTTACTATCCCTGGGGAGGATCTCCGACAGACACAAGCACTAGCATTTACTGTTCAATGTTATTCTGATAGTGTATTTACACTCTCATCAATTATTTTAAAAAATTTTGGGATTATTTATCCAAAAGACATACAAAATACACTTTGGTGGCAAGAAGGGTTGAATTTTGAATATGATCCTATAAATAAAATACTTACAAGTAGTATTAAAAAAAGAATTCCGAGTACTTTTCCTGTAGGCTTCTCTTTATTCTATCATTCACGCCCCATTGGCCTTCAATTTTTCCTCCGCCTCTCCTTCCTCGCCTCCCTCATCATTCTCCTTTTCTTCTTCACCAAACAAACCCCCACCCAACGCTTCCTCCTTTTCACAATTGCCCTTTTCCTCACCTCACTCCCCCTCAAGATGGACTGGAGCAACTGGACGCTTGGTCTAATGGGATTAATTTCTATCGTCACATTCATAGCTAATAAAGAACGAAAATTTCGATGGCAGCCTATATATTGGATACCTATGACCATATATGCGCTTTATTTATTAGGATGTTTGTACGCTGAATATAAGGACGATGCCTATAGAGAGCTCGATAGCTCTGTATCTTTGATTATTTTTCCCATACTTTTTTCTATTATTTGCCTGACAAAAGAAAACATTGCTTTGTTATTGCGTTTTTTTATAAGGGCAATAATGATTTTCTGTATTTTCGGATTATTGTCTTATGCAACTATTATCCCCGATTTTAATTGGGATATAGCCTTTAGAGATGGTAAATTATATGCTCCTTTATTATTAATGTGGCCGGCGTTTCCTCATCCTTCTATTACAGCTATGATATTAGCAATGGCAGCACCTATAGCTATATATTTACGATATCATGAAAAGAATATTTCTTCTATTGAAATGTTATTATGCTTGTTGCTAATGATTATATTCCCTATGCTCACAGGAGCTCGTGTGGCAATGATTATTGTTCCAATAATTATTGGGTTGGGATTTTTAATTTATGGTAAAATAAAACCTGTATTTAAATGGGTAATGATTGGGATAGCTATAGCAGGTTGTGTGTTTGCACTTCATCGGTATCCGGAATTGAAAACCAAGTTTTCCGATCCTATTCGCGAACAATTAAGGGCTTCGGCTATCGACGGGATCAAACAAAAACCTTGGTTTGGTTGGGGAACAGGAGGCATGCAGCAAGTGAACGGTTCCGCTGAAACGGCTGTTCGATTAGGATATGAAACGGCATTACCACCAGGACATTCGCACAATATGTTTCTCGATATGGCTGTTCAATTTGGAATTCCCGGGATATTATTAATATTGGGATTATTTGGAGGTTGTTTGTTCTTGGCATTTAAATACAAAGACTTTCTGCTATTATCTTTTGTCATTATCTATCTAATTTTTATGATGGTAGAATCGCCGTTTGCCACAGTTAAAGGTATTCAACCTTTTATGTTTTGGTTTTGTTTTCTTATTGCGACACAGAAAGTCCGATTGAACACTCAATCAAATCGTTTTTGAATTTTTGAGAGAATAGCAAGAATTTATGCTTTTGTAAAAAGTGTTAATTTTGCACGATAATTGTCAGGATTTGAAATATGGATTTTGGTTATCAGATCAATCAAAGTAATAAAATAGATATGGATATCGCTTCTAATGATATAGCTATGGCTGTATTGAAAAGCGAACCATCGTTTATCACTTGTATCGGTTGTGGTACTTGCATGGCGACATGTTCTGCCAACCGGTTTACTCTTTTTAACTTAAGGCGTTTGCAATTGCTGGTAATGAGAGGCCAAACAGAGCAAATTCATGCCGAAGCAAGCAAATGTATGCTTTGTGGGAAGTGCCAATTAATATGTCCCAGAGGGGTGAATACACGTAATGTACTACTTGCTATTCATCGTTATTCAAAATAAAATATTTTGAGAGAGAGATTTAATTACGATCCCTTTGTTTTGCCCTTCATGATAGGGTTTATATACATTGTTTTATATCTTGTAGCAGGGATTGTCAATACGGTTAGGGAACTGCCTTATGAAGATCGGAAGAGGCTCGGAAAAGGCATTTTCAGCAGAAAAATATTTGTTTCTATAAAAGAAATATTCCTTGAATGCCTGATCCACAGAAAGATTTTTAAGCGGAATAAAGTATTGGGATACATGCATATGAGCATTGCTTTTGGTTGGTTTATGCTCATTGTGTTAGGGCATGTTGAAGTACAATTATATTGTCCCCATAGAGTAAACTTGCCGTATTATCCTATATTTTTTCGGTATTTCATGATGGAAACCGATTCCACTTTAAAGGGATCGTTGTTTTTCTTTTTGATGGATTTATTTTTGTTGATGGTGCTTTCGGGCGTTGCATTGGCTATTTACAAACGAATTAATTCCCGTTTGATGGGCATGCGACGTACTACCCGTTTGAAAATTGGTGATCAAATAGCTGTTTATTCTTTGTGGGCCATCTTTCCATTGCGGCTTCTAGCAGAAAGTTTTACCTCAGGTATTAGTGGAGGAAGTTTTCTTACCCGTGGGTTTGGGCTGATTTTCGAATCTTTTGTTGCCAACGAGGCCTTGATTCGGCCTATGTGGTGGGCATATTCCATTGCTTTGGGAACATTCTTTTTTATGTTGCCTTATTCACGATTCATGCACATTCCATCAGAAATAATGCTTATTGTGATGCATAATGCTGGGATCAAAAGTAAAAAAACCAACGTGGGTTATGGTAATGTCGAATTATATTCATGTTCACGATGTGGGGTGTGCATTGATGCCTGCCAGATGTCCACTGCTGCACGATTGGATCGGAAGACTACAGTTTATTTCATGCGCCAATTGAGAGAGGGCAAAGGCGATATTGTAGAAGCGGCACAACATTGTTTGATGTGTGGAAGATGCGTTGAAGCATGTCCGGTAGGAATTGACTCATGTCGGTTAAAACAAAATACCCGGCGTTCAAATTCTTTCTCTGTCCCGCAACAATATCAATACATACCTCCATCAAAATTTATAGATACAGATGTTCTTTATTTTGCAGGATGCATGACGCATTTAACTCCCGGGATATCTCATGCAATGACCGCTATTTTTGATAAAGCAGGTGTTAAATATAAAATGATGGATGAAGGTGGAGGCATTTGTTGTGGGCGTCCGATTATGCTTTTGGGCCAGGAAGAGGCGGCGGCAGCTTTGATCCGGAAAAATACAGATGCCATCTTGCACTCAAATGCTCAACTTTTAGTAACATCTTGTCCCATCTGTTATAAGGTATTTCACGAAGACTATAATTTGCCCATTCCAGTAATGCACCACACACAATATATAGAACAGTTGATAGATAAGGGTATGATTCGTGTTGGTCATACAGAACAAAAAGTTGTTTACCACGATCCTTGCGATTTAGGGCGCAATTCGGGCATATATGATCCGCCGCGTCAGATATTGTATCAAATTGCAGAATTGACAGGAACTGATTATGAACGTGAAAAAGGCCTTTGTTGTGGCGCAAGCGTTGGAAATGCTGTCATATCCAATGAACAACGTCGGAAAATAGCTCAGGATGCACTGAAAAAATTGACTGTTGAGTCGCCCGATGTTTTGGTTACCGCATGTCCTCTATGCAAAAAAACATTTGCTGGCGCAGGTACTCAGCAAGTAGAAGATATTGCACAAGTTGTATACAAGGCAATGCAATAAACATCCTGTTTTTGTATTAAAATTTTCATTTGAATGAAAATTTTAAACACTTATTTAAACTTTTATGAATCTGCGTGAAAACAGTTAATATTGTGCCATTTGCGACATATGGCATGGAGCTTATGTTTTAAAAACACGATACTTGTCATTGGCGTTAAAAAAAACTATATATTTGCGCTCAATTTTTTAATAAGGATCATACAATTATATAAAGAAGATACAGATGCGTAATAAAGGGATTATCAGGGCATTTGCAATAGCTATGGCATTGGTGTGCCTCTACCAGTTGTTATTTACATGGAAGACAACAAGCATAGAGAGAGAAGCAAAGATATATGCCAATGGTGATTATGATAAAGAGAATGAATATTTAGATTCGATATCTAATATTGTGGTATATAATTTCTTAGGATTACGTGAATATACCTATAAAGAATGTAAGGAACGAGAAATTAACTTGGGGCTTGACTTGAAAGGTGGGATGAACGTTATTTTGGAAGTTTCGGTAGCAGACGTGGTTCGAGCTTTATCCGATTATAATACAGATCCTGTTTTTCAACAGGCAATGGTTCGGGCTACTCAACTGCAACAAAACAGTCAGGATGATTTTATAACATTATTTGGTAGGGCTTTTGAAGAAATTGCTCCCAATGCGCAATTAGCGTCTATTTTTATGAATGCCGGATTGGGCAATAAAATCAATTATAGTACTTCCAATGAAGAAGTTCTTCGACTGGTTCGTCAGGAATCAGAAAGTGCGATAGCTAATGCATTCAATATTATTCGTACAAGAATTGATAGGTTTGGTGTAATGCAACCCAATGTTCAACAGTTGGAACCCAAAAGCAGGGGACGTATCTTGGTTGAATTACCTGGGGTTAAAGAGCCTGAACGTGTAAGAAAATTGTTACAAGGATCTGCCAATTTGGAATTTTGGTCAGCCTATGATAATTCAGAGATATATCCATATTTTGTGCAAGCAAACGAAAAAATTAGAGAGATAGAGGCTGCTAAATCAGTGATTTCGCAAAATGCCGGGCAATCTTCTACAACAACACCGACAGCTCAATCTCAGGAAAGTGCGCAAGACACAGCTACTCAAAGCACTAATCTATTGGATCGCTTGTCGCAACAAACACCAGATACGCCTGTTGATACAACAATATCAACAGCAGTAAATCCATTGTTTGCGGTATTGATGCCTTATGGCACTCAAGAAGGATTAATACCCGGTTCTACTGTTGGTTTGGCACAAATAAAAGATACGGCTAAGGTAAATCGTTATTTAAAAATTTGCCTTGAACCGGGACGTAACATTTTCCCCCAAAATGTCCGATTTTTGTGGAGTGTTAAACCGTACAAAGATTTGAATTCCGGAAAAGAAACAGATTTATTTGAATTATTTGCAATTAAAACGGGTAGGGATAACAAACCGCTGTTGGATGGAAGCGTAATAACTACTGCTTCGGCTGATTTTAATCAACAAAGAGGTTCAGAGGCTCAGGTATCTATGTCTATGGATCGGGAAGGGACTCAAGAGTGGGCACGTATTACCAGAGATAATGTGGGTAAAAGCATTGCTATTGTTTTGGATAACAATGTGTATTCTGCACCTCGTGTATCTAGTGAAATTCCTAGTGGTAGTTCTCAAATTAGCGGTAATTTCACGATAGACGAAGCAACTGACTTAGCCAATGTACTAAGATCTGGAAAAATGCCTGCGTCTGCTCGTATCATACAGGATGAAGTGGTTGGACCTACATTAGGTCAAGAATCAATTCGTGCTGGATTCCTTTCTTTCATCATGGCGCTTATTGTGGTGATGATTTACTTGGCATTCTATTACAACAGGGGTGGTCTTGTTGCCGATATTGCCTTGATGGTTAACATGTTTTTCTTGATGGGTGTTCTGGCTTCATTGGGAGCAGTATTGACTTTACCCGGTATTGCTGGGATTGTGCTAACGCTCGGTATGGCTGATGATGCGAACATCATCATCTTTGAGCGTATACGTGAAGAACTTCGAGCAGGGAAAGGAATGCGATTGGCTGTGTCCGACGGGTATAAACATGCTTACTCGGCCATCATCGATGG
>JAVBPN010000090.1:0-12998 GCA_031549585.1 Bacteroidales bacterium | reverse complement strand
GTCGGGTTGGATAGCCGGAGAGCCAAACCGGTCTGCAACTCTTATGCCCTGCCATGGAACCACCGGTTGAGGCGCTTTCCATCGAAGATCACCTACCGGCGGCGCAGCATACGGTATACCTCTGTATACCGTCACTCCGGCCGTTTCGCTGGCAACTCCTTGCACCTGCCCTCCAACAATATTAAGGATAGGGCTATCTCCTTGTGCCCTGCCGACGTAGGCAACGGCCAATAAACAAATGGCTACAAATAATTTCTTCATCAAATATCCAAATTTATAAGGTTATTCAAGAATATATTTACCACTCAATTCATAAAAAAGCACAAAGGCTACAAAAGAATAAAATTAATTTAAGCTTTATGTAAGCCTTTGTGTCAATCACAACTAACTACTTTGACTATTTGCACAGCACCTTATCAAAATCATTTTTTTATTTTCTCGCAATCTTAAATCCACGCATAGAATGAGCCGGAATGGTAATTTGATAACGAGTCAGTTTATAGGGCTGACGACCATAAATCCTTTCATTATCGGCATTAGTACCCGTGTATTTTTCACCCGTCGCCACATCGGTAATGGAAACAGATTCACCTTGTGTTACCACATTGATGGTAACCGATGCATTGCGGAATGATTCTACCACAAAAGCATCATTATCGTATGTAAATAAAGCCACCTGAGATGGGCCTTCGATACGTACCGGCACGTCCCGCGTCAGGATATTACGTAAACGATTGAGCGCTTCGGCAGGATAGGCATAGATATGGCTGAAATTTTCAGGAACAACCCAAACAAACATATTTCCTTTAGAATAGGCAATTTGTTGCAATATCGGCCAGCCATTCTTGAAATCCAAGCTCGAAATGTCTTCCCATGAATCGTTGGTAAAATAAGTGATTTGGGGAATTTTAATTTTTACCGCAGTTTTGTATGCACGGCGGTTGATCAATAAGGTATCTACATCGGCCTTACGGTCTGTGTATACCAATTCAACAATGTCTTCAATACCCTTTCCTTGTAAAGCACGCAATAGCCCTGAAGTAATCATAACATCTTTGCCTGCCGCCAATTGTTTTTTGATTTTATCAACAATGGTCGGATCATATTTGGCTGTTTCTGAAAGAAAGATCATGTTGGCACTTTCCGGAAATGTAGACACCAATTCCATAGGCATACCGGCCATTCCCATATAGTTGATGAGGAAATCCTCGCCAATAGAATGGAAAGGTTTGTATGATAAGATCCCTTTAGGATTGCCCAGCGATCCCACCACTTTATCGACCTGTTCAAATGAATATTCAGCAACTCTGCCCCATGTCGGATTGTTTACGCCACGCTTGGCAGAAACAGCTTTCATATCCTGAAGGTCAAATGTGGTTTTGTCATTTTCCCACGGCCTCGTTGGAAAAGTACGCATGGGAGAACGCATCGAACCAAAATTGAAAAGAGCAACCTCAGGAGCCTTAGCCAATAAGGTCATCCACAGTTGTTCGGGAAACATTTCCAAGTATGTCATATCTCCCGTATCGACCCAGCCCCCACGGTTAAATCCGGGACGAAGGTTTTGAAAGTATTGGAAGATGGCGAAGCTTTCGTAAGGTTGCAAATGTTGCTCACCAGCCGGATTACGGGTTTCGGTACCTGTATAGACACCATCGAAAGTGTAGGGCCCGCGTTGCAGATCAAAGCCCAATCCCTGAAAATGTTCGTACCAATTGGGATATTTGACAATGATTTTGACTTTCGGATTAATCGCTTTGGCCGGCCCAATGATTAGGTCTTTTGCCGCATCATCCAATAATTGCATCCTAAATTCCGACCAACTTCTACTTCCTTTGGCTGCAATGCAGAGATCGCATTTACAGTTGGTAAAATAGTAATCGTCTAAGACGAATTCGTCAAAATACTTAGCCGTTAACTCCGAAATCTGGCGTATCTTTTCCCTTTGTGCCGGATCGCTATAGCAAAACGATTCCCAACGCATCCGGTTTCCACCTCCCGCGTTATAGGTGATCCCACCCATAACTTCCACGTTTTTGGATTTGAAGAATTTGATGGCATTTTGCAACGATTTTTCGTTCACATAAATCATATCCCGGAATGTTTCCAGATAGACCTTGTCTACTTTGAGGTTTTTGGTAAAACTAGTCCAGGTCGTATCCAACCATTTTTGGTCGGACATGCGGTTTACATCCTGAACGATGATATATACCGCAACACGAAAGTTTTTATAGTTACCCGCAAATGTAGACGCGGATAACCCAATTAGAATTGAAATAACAAGAATTAATTTTTTCATTTTTTTACATCTTGACAAGAAATCCTATTACTTAAGACGTTGAACTTAATATTTGTTTTGAAATTACTCAAAAAGGCGAAAATGAACGTCATTGCGAGCGATAGCGAAGCAATCTCATAATAATAAGAGGGATTGCTTCGTCGTTCCTCCTCGCAATGACGAGATAAAACAACTTTTTTGATCAACTTCAAAAATAGGATAAATAGAGGTTACACTGTATAAGGTTTTCTATATTGATAACGATACAACCTGTGATTAGCAGCTTCTTTGTCATCACCGAAACTCAACGTAGCCGGATCCCATTTCACTGGGCGTTGCAATTCAGTAGCTATGTTTGCAATGCAACAAAGCGTGTTGGTGCTGCAACCTACTTCCACAGGAGCAATAGGGTTCTTGCGTGAACGTACCGAATCGATGAAGTTTTGCATATGCGGAGAACTCACTTCATATTGCCCTTCGCCAATTTTTTGTTCTTCTTTCTTGATCAACGTCGGATCAGAACATTCGATATAACCACGCGCTACCCTTAACCAACCTTTGGTACCATTAAAACAAATGCCGTTGCCGCCTTCCGGACGGAAAGGTTGTTCGGTCATCACAATGCCATTTTGGTATTTCATTGTAAGATATTGCGCACCGTTGTATCCTTTGGGAATATATTCACAAGGGCCTGAACCGTCCATACCAATAGCAGCTTGCGAAATATCGAACATATGAGCACCCCAGTCGGCGGTATAACCATTACCGGTTTCCCTATACCAACGCCAAGCACCCCATAGTTTTTCATTTTGTTCAGGACTCAAAGAAATGGGTGGGCAAAGGTCTGCATTGTAATGAACTTTAGGATCATTCAAGGGGCCTAACCATTGGTTCCAATTTAATGATGCCGGAATAGGTTGTTCGGGCAGATCAAATGGTTTTGGAGGATCACCCACCTTGGAATAAATGGTCACAATGTGGCCTATAGCACCACTCCGAACCAAAGCAATAGCTTGTTGGAATTCCTTACTCGAACGTTGTTGGCTTCCGATTTGCAATACGCAATTGTTTGCACGTACAGCTTTTACCATATCGAGGCCTTCGGTAATTGTAAAAGCCAAAGGTTTTTGCACATATACATCCTTCCTCTCTTGGCAAGCATGAATGGTGGTTAATGCGTGCCAATGATCTGGCGTAGCAATGGAAACAGCGTCAATATCCTTGCGTTCAAGCAAATCTTCGTAGAATTCATACACATCACACCGTTGGGCTATGTTTTGCTTCTTTTGCCATGCTTCCACCCGTCTTTTGAAACGTTCGCGCTTGATGCTATCTACATCGCAACCAGCAACGACTTGTACACCGGGGCATGATGAAAAACTGTTAAAATCGGAACATCCTTGCTGTCCCAATCCGATAAATCCTAAAACAACCCTATCGCTCGGCGCCAAACGGGTTCCATTAGCCAATGTCCAACTCGGAAGAATTGTTAACCCTGCCAAGCCAAGAGCAGAATATCCCTAGTACTGGCGTCTGCTGCTATGCTCTACTTTTTTATTTGCCATGATTATTTGATTAATTTACTGATTTATATGTTTTATTTTTCCATTACACATTCCAATCAAGGGTTAAAATTGCTTTTAGTATTTTTGGGCTAAAGCCACATAGTTTTTTTTTGAGCAACCTCGAGATTAGGATGGAACTCTTTTTACACTGTATAAGGTTTTCTATACTGATAACGATACAACCTGTGATTGGCGGCTTCCTTGTCATCACCGAAACTCAACGTAGCCGGATCCCATTTCACTGGGCGTTGCAATTCAGTAGCTATGTTGGCAATACAACAAAGCGTGTTGGTGCTGCAACCCACTTCAACAGGAGCAATAGGATTCGTGCGTGAACGTACCGAATCGATGAAGTTTTGCATATGCGGAGAACTCACTTCATATTGTCCTTCGCCAATTTTTTGTTCTTCTTTCTTGATCAATGTCGGTTCAGAACATTCGATATAACCACGCGCTACCCTCAGCCAGCCTTTGGTACCATTAAAGCAAATACCATTGCCGCCTTCTGGTCTAAAAGGTTGTTCGGTCATCACAATACCATTCTGGTATTTCATGGTAAGATATTGTGCACCGTTGTATCCTTTAGGAATATATTCGCAAGGGCCTGAACCGTCCATACCAATAGCAGCTTGCGAAATATCAAACATATGAGCGCCCCAGTCTGCGGTATAACCGTTACCGGTTTCCCGATAATAGCGCCAAGCAGCCCAGAATGTTTCATTTTTTTCTGGATTCAAAGAAACAGGAGGACAAAGGTTTTCATTATAATGAACTTTAGGATCATTCAAGGGGCCTAACCATTGGTTCCAATTCAATGATGCCGGAATGGGTTGTTCCGGAAGATCCAGCGGAGCTGGAGGATCGCCGACCTTGGAATAAATAGTCACAATGTGGCCTATTGCGCCACTGCGTACCAAAGCTATAGCTTGTTGGAATTCTTTGCTTGAACGTTGTTGGCTTCCAATTTGCAATACACAATTGTTGTTGCGTACAGCCTTTACCATATCAAGGCCTTCAGTAATTGTATAAGCCAAAGGCTTCTGCACATATACATCTTTTCTTGCCTGGCAAGCATGAATAGTAGTTAATGCGTGCCAATGGTCAGGCGTAGCAATGGAAACAGCATCAATATCCTTGCGTGCTAGCAAATCTTCGTAGAATTCATATACATCAAACCGTTGGGCTATGTTTTGCTTCTTGTGCCATGCTTCCACCCGTCTTTTGAAACGTTCGCGCTTGATGCTATCTACATCGCAGCCGGCAACAACCTGCACGCCGGGGCATGATGAAAAACTATTAAAATCGGAACATCCTTGTTGCCCCAATCCGATAAACCCTAAAACAACCCTCTCGCTTGGCGCCAAACGGGTTCCATTAGCCAATGTCCAACTCGGAAGAATTGTTAACCCTGCCAAGCCAAGAGCTGAATATCCCAAAAACTGGCGTCTGCTTATGTGTTCCACTTTTTTATTTGCCATGATTATTCGATAATTTAATAGATTATATGTTTTATTTTTTCATTATTAGCAATACTTAACATTGAGCGACTCGCTTAAAATCTATAACTCATAAAATTTTAATAGACTTCAAATTTTCAAGATTCATATCATCATTCACAGCTTCTCAATTTCACTTTTTCATCTTTTCTACCTTAGTTAAACAAAATGATATGATTCTTTGTCATTAATGCTGTACATCTCAACTAAACGACTAACAACGATACAAAGATAAAATAAAATCTTATCGAAAAAAGCGATCGGGATTTCAATGATTAATTATTGATTATTTTATGATTTGCATTAACAAACGCTTGATTCCCAGAAAATACATTTCATAGAATGGGTTAGAACCAAGTATTCGCGTAGCTACCGGCTATGGTCAAATGTCAGATTCGTAAAAAATATTACATTTGCAAACGCATTATGCGACAAAACAGATGATCGAATTTTTATCATGAAGATTAAGAACGGACAATACGAAATAGATGGATTAAGTGTTATTCAACTGGTTGAAAAATACGGATCGCCTTTATACATATATAATGCAGCAGAAATAGGACATCAATACAAAAGGCTCAGCAAAGCTTTTGAAAATACCCGTATGCGTATTCATTATGCTTGTAAAGCTTTGAATAATCTTAACATCATGAAATACATCTGTAAGTTGGGTGCAGGGTTAGATGCTGTTTCGATTCAAGAGGTAATGCTTGGAATTAGAGCAGGATTCACCCCATCGGACATTATGTATACGCCAAGTTGTGTTTCTATTAATGAATACGAACAGGCCATTGAATATGGTGTCCATATCAACATCGATAACCTTTCTATTCTGGAACAAATCGGGTTAAAATATGGAAGTAATCTTCCTGTGAGCATCCGCATCAATCCACACATTATGGGTGGAGGAAATATCAAAATTTCTACCGGACATGTTGATTCAAAATTCGGAATTTCTGTATATCAATTACCGCATATACAACGTATTATTGACACTTACAAAATGAAGGTTGATGGTTTGCACATGCACACCGGTTCTGATATACTTGATATTGATGTTTTCATCAAAGGGGCTGAAATCATGTTTGATGCGGCACGACATTTTCCCGATTTGCGCTTTCTTGATTTTGGAAGCGGATTTAAAGTACCTTACAAACCCGATGATTATTCAACCGATATTGAATTATTGGGCTCCACGCTTTCATCCCGGTTCAATGAATTCTGTAAAGAATATGGACGTGATTTATTACTATGTTTTGAACCCGGTAAGTTCTTAGTCAGCCAAGCCGGTTATTTGGCGGCAAAAGTAAATGTAGTGAAACACACAACTTCTACTGTTTTTGCAGGAGTGGATACCGGATTAAACCACTTAATCCGTCCGATGTTTTACGATGCATACCATCACATCGTTAACGCATCCAAACCTAATGGGACGCCGCGACTATACACAGTTGTCGGATATATTTGTGAAACGGATACATTTGGTTGGAATCGCAAGATTGCAGAGATAACCGAAGGTGATATTTTGGTATTTCAAAACGCCGGAGCTTATGGTATGACGATGGCCTCGAATTACAATGCCCGCTTACGTCCGGCAGAAGTGATGATCCATAAAGGAAAAGATTATTTGGTACGCAAACGTGAAGAAATCGAAGATTTATTGCGTAATCAGATCGTCCATGATCTATAATTAAAAACCTAATCCTGCCAAAATGAAACAAGTAAATAAACAATCACATCAACGACTGTTCTTAGGATGTATCGGTTTGGCATTCGCATTATTGATCGGTTGTTCGAAACCGTCTGTAGATTATCGGAGCCACACAAATCTCAGGTTATGGTATGACCGTCCTGCCGAACAATGGGAAGAAACATTGCCATTGGGCAATGGCCGGCTTGGCTTGATGCCTGACGGACAAGTTGAACACGAAACCATTGTTTTGAATGATATTTCGCTCTGGTCAGGTGGAGAACAAGATGCCAACAATCCCGAAGCCGCCAAATTTCTTCCCGAAATCCAGAAATTACTCTTTGAAGGCCGGAATGATTTAGCACAAGACCTGGTATACAAAACGTTTGTATGTAAAGGCAGGGGATCATCAGGTGTGCCTTATGGCAGCTACGAAGTACTTGGATCTTTACATATCGATTATTCTTATCCCAACAATCAGGGAAAACCTCAAAACTACCAGAGGGAATTGTCCTTGAATGATGCAATAGCCAATACCACTTTTATGCTGGATCAGGTAAAGTATACCCGGGAATATTTTGCCGATTTAGCCAATGATGTTATAATCGTCAAGCTGCACGCCTCACAACCGGGAGCATTGAACTTTCAGCTATGGATAGATCGACCTGCCAAGTTTGAAGTTACCGTTGAAGGAGATGAATTATTGATGAAAGGGCAATTAGACAACGGTACGGATGGAAAGGGAATGATGTATAATGCACGTACCGGTGTTAAACTATCAGGCAAGGGAACAGTGAAAGCGGTCGATAATCAACTACACATCGAAAATGCACAAGAAGCGATCATTATCGTTTCGGCAACTACTAATTATAAAAATCCAAATTTCGAAACACAATGTTCCGAATTGCTTCATAAAGCAAAAGAAATTAAATATGCGACCCTCAAAGATCGGCATATTCAATCGTATCAATCATATTTTAACCGGACGAGCTTGAATTTGGAAGCAAACGCAAATAAAGATACCATGCCAACCAACAGGCGTTTAATTGCATTTGCTTCTGATCCAAACGACAACGGATTAATCGAATTATATTTTCAATATGGGCGTTATTTGCTTATTTCGAGTACCCGCCCTAACGGGCTGCCTCCCAATTTACAAGGACTTTGGGCAAATTCCATCCGCACCCCATGGAAAGGCGATTACCATTTGAACATCAATGTCCAAATGAACCATTGGCCTGTAGAAGTGGCCAACTTACCCGAGCTACATCGTCCACTGATCAATTTGACCAAAAGTTTGGCCGAACCGGGCAAAAAAACGGCTCAAGCATTTTACCACGCCGATGGTTGGGTGGCACATATGATGACCAATATTTGGGGATTTACTGCACCGGGTGAACATCCTTCGTGGGGAGCAACCAATACGGGCGGAGCTTGGTTATGCGCACACCTTTGGGATCATTACGATTTTGGACGGGATTCGCTTTATCTGAGCGAAATTTACCCAACGCTGAAAGGTGCTGGAGAATTTTTCTTGAACATTTTAGTTCCTGAACCTAAACACGGATGGCTGGTGACAGCACCCACCACATCTCCGGAAAACTCATTTTATATGCCGGGCACGACCAAAGAAGTTAGTATCTGTATGGGCTCAACCATGGACAATCAATTGGTTCGTGAACTTTTTGAAAATCTTATCAAAGCGAGTCAAACCCTAAATATAGACGAAGGACTAAGGATAAAACTGCAAGATGCTGTAAAAAAATTACCACCCACACAAATCGGAAGCGATGGGCGAATCATGGAATGGTTGGAAGAATACGAAGAAGTAGACCCACACCATAGGCATGTTTCTCAGCTTTACGGATTACATCCCGGCAACCAAATTATACCATCTATCAATCCCGATTTGTCCGAAGCAGCCCGTAAGACACTCGAACATCGTGGGAATGGCGGAACGGGTTGGTCACGTGCATGGAAAATCAATTTCTGGGCACGGCTTGGCGATGGCGATCAAGCCTATGAATTGTTACACAACTTATTGGAACCGGCATTCGATGCCCGTGTCGATAGAAGGAAAAGCGGAACACTTCCCAATCTATTCTGCGCACATCCTCCTTTCCAGATCGATGGCAACTTTGGCGGATGCGCCGGAATTGCCGAAATGTTGCTCCAAAGCCACTCCGGCATTATTGAATTGCTTCCTGCATTACCCACTGCTTTCCGCAACGGATCCTTTGACCGGATGAGGGTAAGAGGAGGAGCTGAGATTTCAGCAGCTTGGAGCGATTTTGCTCTGACTTCCGTGCTCATCAAAGCAACAAACAACAATACATTTAAGTTAAAAATTCCAGATAATCGAAAAGCTGTTTTCACAAAAAATGGTAAAAATATTGACATCGTGGTTCAAGATGGAATTGCCGACCTCCCCTTGAAAAATGGAGAAACAGTACAAATCGTATTTTCTGGCTTAAACATATAATGGTACAAGGTACACGGTGAAAGGTACATGATGCAGGATGGCATTTACCGTTATTCATTCTTAATTCTTAACTTTTAATTCTTAATTTTGCAGTCGTGCAATCAATCAAAAAATGAGTAACCGGTATATGCAACGCGGCGTTTCAGCTGCTAAAGAAGATGTTCATTCGGCAATTAAAAACATAGACAAAGGATTATATCCCAAAGCTTTTTGTAAAATATTGCCCGATATTCTGGCTGGTGATCCAGAGTATTGCAATATCATGCATGCTGATGGGGCCGGGACCAAATCATCACTGGCTTACATGTATTGGCGCGAAACCGGCGATTTATCCGTATGGAAAGGTATTGCCCAAGATGCATTGATCATGAACACAGACGATTTATTGTGTGTGGGAGCTACAGACCATATTTTGGTGTCATCTACCATTGGACGCAATAAAATGCTGATTCCCGGAGAAGTGATTGCGGCCATCATCAATGGTACGGAGGAGTTGATCGAACAACTACGTGGTTTTGGAATCAATATACACTTATCTGGTGGAGAAACTGCCGACGTAGGCGATTTGGTAAGGACAATTATCGTTGACTCAACTGTAGCCTGCCGCATGAAACGTAGTGATGTGATCACCAATGAACAGATCCAGGCCGGAGATGTAATTATCGGCTTGTCATCTTCTGGAAAGGCGTCATACGAGGACGAATATAACGGAGGTATGGGCAGTAACGGCTTAACATCAGCACGGCACGATGTTTTTGCCAAATATTTGGCAGACAAATATCCCGAAAGCTATGACCAAGCTATGGAAAGAGGTTTGGTATATGCAGGAAGCTACCGACTCACGGATGCAATCGAAGGGTTGGGGATAGATGCCGGGAAGCTGGTACTTTCACCCACACGTACATATTTTCCCGTAATCCGCCAATTATTGAAAGAAATGAGGCCCATGATACATGGCTTAATTCATTGCTCTGGCGGTGCACAAACTAAAATATTGCATTTTGTAGATAATCTCCACGTGATTAAAGATCATCTTTTTGATATTCCTCCGCTTTTCAAGATCATACAGAAACAATCGGGAACATCGTGGAAAGAAATGTACCAGGTTTTTAATATGGGACACCGCATGGAAATATATTTGCCGGAAGCGTATGCTGCACAAGCAATCCAAATCGCTGAATCATTTGGCATTGAAGCAAAAATTGTCGGACACTGTGAAGCTTTTGATGGAAAAAAACTAACGATCCAAAGCGAAAAAGGTAGTTTTGAATATGTCAATCATTGAGCATGTCCAATCCTTCTGTTCGACTGAATTTGTAATTCAGTCGCAACTATGAACCTTGTAATTTGCTGAAAATAAGCTAAAAACTGATAGCTAGCCCTCCTCCAAAAGTAAATTGGTACAAACTGGAATAAGTGCTAACCCCGACGCTTGCACCTCCTGTTCCAACATACATACTTTCACTAAAACCTTGAACAATAGATTGAAACATGGCTTGTGCAAATAATGCTAAATGTCGATTTGCCTGTATCTTGATACCAACTTTGCTGTCCCAAGCAAACCGGGTGTATGTGCTGTTATCGTAATCAACTTTGATGAAAGACATTCCCGCCCCTGCTCCTATATAAGGGCTGATTACCGAATGCAATGGGAAATATTTGACCCCATCGGCTATCAAATAACTGATAGAAGTTCCATCAGATCCGCTATTTTGCTGTTGTCTATAATAAGTGTCGTATATAGGAATATGAGTATTCATGTAGGTATATGTCAGGCCAAAAGCCAAACCATGTCGAATCGCGTACTCTATACCTCCTCCGTATTGAGTCGCACTTTCTACATAACCATAATAGCTACCTCCAAAATTAATATCATATTGAGCCGAATAACCGATTAATCCGACTAAAGAAAGTTTAGGCTGGGCTGTTCCCACTGTAATGGAACAAAAAATCAAAAAGCATGTGGCAAAAAATCTATTGTTCATAAGACTTGGTATTTGGTTTGTTGTGTCTTATAACAAAGAAATAAGGCATTAGGTTTAATTTTTTACAGAATAAAATTTCAACGCTTTGTAGATTAATAAATATCTTTATCCTTTATTAAAAAGTCAATCCACAGTAAGGAAAAAAAAAGTAATTTTACCGCTTAATTTTATAAGGAATAATCTAATTTTATATAGCAAAAATGAGTAAAATAACAGTTGTAGGCGCCGGTAATGTAGGTGCAACTTGTGCAAATGTAATTGCACAAAAAGAATTGGCAAGCGAGTTAATCGTGCTTGATATTAAAGAAGGCGTTTCCGAAGGAAAATCTTTGGATATGATGCAAACTGCGGCATTGTTGGAATTTGATACCCGCATCAAGGGCGTGACCAACGATTATGCTCAAACAGCAGGTTCGGACGTGGTAGTGATTACTTCAGGCGTTCCCCGTAAGCCAGGTATGACTCGTGAAGAGTTGATTGGTGTGAATGCAGGTATTGTGAAAGATGTAACTCAAAACATCTTGAAATATTCACCAAAAGCCATCATCGTTGTGATCAGTAATCCGATGGATACCATGACCTATTTGGCATTAAAATCAAGCAAATTGCCCAAAAATCAAGTGATTGGAATGGGTGGTATTCTCGACAGTTCACGTTTCAAATGTTATTTAAGCCAAGCGCTCAATTGTGCTGCTACCGATGTTGATGGAACAGTAATCGGCGGACATGGCGATACAACGATGATTCCATTGAAGCGTTTTGCTACATATAGAGGCATTCCCGTATCATCAATTTTGAAAGCAGAAGCATTGGATCAAGTAGCAGCTGATACAATGGTTGGCGGAGCAACTTTGACCAAACTACTTGGCACCTCAGCTTGGTATGCACCGGGTGCTGCCGGAGCTACTTTGGTTGAAGCAATTATTCGCGACCAAAAGAAAGTATTCCCTTGCTGCGTAATGCTTGATGGTGAATATGGCCAAAAAGATATTTGTATTGGTGTTCCTGTTGTTGTTGGGAAAAATGGCTGGGAAAAGATCATTGATTACAAATTAAATAATGATGAACAAGCATTGTTCGATAAGAGTGCAGATGCTGTTCGCAGCATGAATCAAGTATTGAATGATATGAAACTGATGTAATCAAACATATCAGTCTTAAAAGACACATCAAAGGATCAGTTTGTCTGAAAAGGCAACTGATCTTTTGTTTATGCACCATAGCGATTTGGTCAAATCAAATTTGCAACATACTTTTGTAAAAGAAAAATAGTTTATGAAACTGAAACACTAATTAATGCCCATTTCCCCAGATACAGATATTGAAGTAAGGGATATCAGACAGTTGATCAAATATATCAATAAAACGTATGATATCGATTACAGTGAGTACGCAATGGCTTCGTTCAAAAGGCGCGTTGAAATGGCCTTGAAAACATATCAGTGCAATCTGGAACAATTGGCAAAAAAAATCACCTCAGAACAGTTTTTGGACGAGTTTGC
>JAVBPN010000355.1:0-6016 GCA_031549585.1 Bacteroidales bacterium | reverse complement strand
TGCAACGCTCTGAAAAGCACATTTCCAATGTGGAACGCGGTGCTTCTGCCAAACGGTTGAACATGTTTCTCCGTTGGATGGTACGCAATAATGATGGTGTTGACTTCGGTTTATGGAGCGATGTCCCTGCATCATCACTTAAAATGCCGCTTGATGTTCATACCGGAAATGTAGGACGTCGTTTGGGGCTACTTACCCGTAAAATGGATGATTGGAAAGCAGTAGAAGAATTAACCGGAAACTTGCGAAAATTTGACCCGAATGATCCCGTGAAATATGATTTTGCCCTGTTTGGACTGGGAGTATTCGAAGGATTTGGGCATTAAACCCCATAGTAAAGCTACGAAGTATTTTATTGAAATTATCTTTTCTTCAGCAACCAATAACCCAATGTCCCTCCTATAATTGAAGCCGTAAAAATTCCAGTTTTGGCCTGAATCAAATATATTTCATTAGTAAAAGCTAAAGAAGTTATAAATAGGGACATTGTAAAACCAATAGAACCTAATAGCCCAATCCCTATAAGGTTTTTCAAGGTCATACCTTCCGAAACAGGTGCGACTTTTAAACGGATTAACAGGTAAGTAAAGGTAACTATCCCGATTACTTTTCCAAACAGTAAGCCCAGCGATACTCCGGCGAAAACATTGCTATCAAACAAATTTTCAAAGCTAATGCCTGAAAAAGAAATACCTGCATTGGCCAAAACAAACACGGGAATAATAAAAAAAGACACAAAAGGGTGCATGGCATGTTCAAGACGTTGCAATGGCGGTAATGCCTGATTGGTTGTTTCTTTTATTTTATCTAATATATGCACTTGCTCATTGGTCAGTGTAGGTAAATGGTTCGGATCAATTTTATTGAAATTATCCAAGTATTCCTTGATCTTCAGCGAATATGCTTTTTCGTTTATCCTCACATCTGCAGGAATTGTAAATGCGGCAATTACGGCAGCAATAGTCGCATGTATCCCCGACAATAAAAATGCAATCCATAGGCCGCCAATACCTATAATTGCATAAAAGAAAACATTTTTGACGCCCATCCTATTCCCCATGTACATAACAACAGTAAAACAGAGTCCAATGACTAAATTTAAAACAGATATTTCTGATGTGTAGAAGAAAGCAATAACCAATACTGCAGCTAAGTCGTCTACAATCGCCAATGCTGTTAAAAAAACTTTTAATGACAAAGGCACTTTATTACCTACAAGATACAAAACTCCCAAAGCAAATACAATATCAGTCGCCATGGGTATTCCCCACCCCTGACTTGCCTCACCATGAGGATTCAGCAACAAATAGATGCAGGCAGGAAACAACATGCCGCCTAAAGCAGCGCCAATAGGCAATAAGGCTTTGCGAGGATTGGACAGTTCGCCTGCAATAAACTCCCGTTTAAGCTCAAGACCCACAACAAAGAAAAATACGGCCATAAACCCGTCGTTTATCCAATGATGGATGCTGAATGTTAGATAAGGTTTGCCATCGAAGACAAGACCTAGTTTTTGTTCAAGGAAATGAGAATAATATTCCGACCATGGAGAATTAATTATGATAAAAGCAATAACAACACTGACACCCAACACAATACCTCCTGCCTTTTCATTACGGATAAACCTTTGAATCGGATTTATTAGAATGTCAATAGAAAATTGTTTTGCTTTGCTCATATCTTATACATATCGAGAAGCAGTATTAAAATAAATACTTTGAATGTTATTTCTATGCTAGACCAAAATAAGATCAAATATTTGCTAACAGACTTAGTAGCAATGATCGACTTGTTATCAGTTTTATGTAAGGAAAATATCCCCTTTGCCAAGTACATGGCCACAAAAATAACATTTTTATTAAAAATGAAAAGAATTTGTAGGGTACAATATAGTTATAGTGATGGTATAAAGAGGGGTTCGATGCATTTACAAAGAACTTATTCGATCAAACTATTTATCTGCTGCAATAGGGTTGCTTGATCTATTGTTCCTGAATGTCGCCAAGCAGCTTGGCCTTTTTTGAAAATAATCAATGTGGGTACGGATTGTATTTGGAATTTGTTGGCAATAGATTGATTTTTATCGACATCAATTTTCAACACGCGTGCTTTTCCTTGTAATTCTTTGCCAATAGCTGCAATAATAGGGCTCATCGCTTTGCAGGGGCCACACCAGGTAGCGTGAAAATCAACCAATACTGGCTGATCCCCATTGATGATTTCTTGAAAAGTTTCCATCTTGTTTTATATCAAGTAATTCTTTATAAATAACATCCGGCTTCACGTAATGTTTATACGGAGCATAATCCGGATGTGAAATCTATCCTGTCCACACGTTGAGCGGCATTTGCAATGCCGCTCTGAACATCAGCTAATTTTAAATTAGCTTCGCTGAGAACACTGTGTTTAGCTGTCAAATAAAAGAAAAAGATCAAGAGTCAAATAAGAAATGCCAATCAGAATCGCACTACATTACGAGGTTTGTTTTATACCAAAAACGGTTGTTCGTAAACGGATTTCGTTCCAATGTTGAGATTATCAGATTAAAATCCGACTATGTTCCGAGTGGCATTGCAAATGCCACTCAACTGTAGGGATAATATAGAAAACCTAACAGGTCTTTAAAACCTGTTAGGAAACGCAGAAAGACCTAACATAACCTGTTTTCCTGTTAGGTCTCCGTATAAATAGGTTATTCCTGTCCCGTTGCTTGCTTATATTTTGATAACTTCATCCGATAGATGGTTGCTGATTCGGTATATTGATCACGGGATTGTTGCAGGGAGCTTTGGGCATCCAGCAGATCGGTGAGCAAACCGGTTCCGGCATGGTAATAATCATCGTTCAGACGGACATTTTCGAGGGCGGTGGCAATTCCTTTTTCGGATAATTGCATTTGAGCATAAGCCTCTTCCAATTCGTTCCAAATTTGTTGCATCTGGATGAGCAGCATCTCTTCGGCATTGCGTTTATCATTTTCAGCAATTTGTACTTGCAATTTTTGCTTTTTGATGGCATGTGAACCACCCCACCAACTGGAAATAGGTACAGAAACAGTAGCAAACCCCATTCCGAAATTATTATCCATAGCCATGGCGCCGCCTTTATCGAAATTCATATAAGTCCAGCCTACACCGACGGCCACTGTCGGAAGGTTTTCACCCACTTTCATCTTCACCTGCCTCTTATTTGCTTCAATGTTTTTGTCCAGCAATTGATATTCGGCCCTTTGTTGCAAGGCAGATGAATGGTCGGCATGGACTTCCGTGGGAGTAGGAAGGCTTCCCGAAAAGGTCTTGTCAATGTCAAACCCGTCGGCAGGGATGCCCACAAATTGTGCCAGCACCATTTTTGACAATCGCAACCCGTTGTTTACTTTCAGTTTGTTGCTTTCCAACTCGTTCTGTTTCAATTCTACTTTCAGTAGGTCATTTTTATTGACCACTCCTGCTTCGTAGGCGTTTTTTACATCCGTATGCGCACGGTTGAGTAGGGTTTCGGCTTCGGAGATGGTTTTTACCTTTTCCTCCAGCGAAAGTATTTGCCAATAGTATTGTTCTACATTGAGCAGCACTTCGTCTTCGCTCATTGTCTTTTGCAGTTCGCTGACTTCCATACCCAGCTTGGCTAATTTATTGCCGTTGACGATTTGTCCGCCGGCATAGATCGGTTGCGAAGCCGATACCGCTCCAAGTATTCCCTTCTCAAGCATCCCGATAGGGCCGTATTCCGAAGGAAATGACATCATAGGGTCGGTGGCTTTGAAGCCTAAGCCGATGGCGCTCACCGACGGAAAGTAATTCGTAAAGGCTTCCTTTTTAGTAAGCTCGGCTGCTTCCAACGAAAGTTGGCTATTTTGGGCTTTTGCATTGTTCTGCAATGCCAGTTCCTTGCATTTATCCAATGTGTAAACTTCTTGGGCACGTGTTGAAATGCACATGAGGCAAACAACAGTCAATATTTTTATTCTCAGATTCATATGTTTCATTCTTAAGACTTAATTTTATCTGCTTTCCTGAAAATCATCCAATAGGCTACGGGTAATACGGTTACCACAAAGATCATAGAGATCAGTGTACCGAAGAAAATAACGGTACCTAAAGGCGACCACATCAAATCCTTGCTTATAATCATCGGTACCACACCCATCGAGGCGGCTGCGGAAGTAAGGAAAATCGGCCGCATCCTTCGTTTACCTGCCTCAAAAGCGGCCTGACGAACCGACATGTGTTGCTTATGACGCAATACATCGGTGTAGTCGAACATAATGATCCCATTACGAACAACAATACCTACCAGACTAACGATTCCCAACATGGCTGTGACGCTGAAGTCAATTCCCATGACCCATACGCCGAAGGCTGCGCCGAAAAGCGTGAGCGCCGACGACGAAAAGACGAGCAATGCCATATTGAGCCTTCTGAAATGAAACACAAGTATCAGGAAGATGATAAAAATAGAGATGGTTAAGGCTTTGATCATATTGGGCAGGATTTCGGCATCAAGTTCTTCTTCGCCTCCGTACTCAATATCTATACCCGTCGGGAGCGAGGGTACGATTTCGGCATTCACGTGTTCTTTCACCTTAGCTAGCACTTCTTTGCTGTTGACATTCCATTTCAGGTCAGCCAGAACGCTGATGGTGCGGATGCCATTGCGGCGGACGATTTTCCCTTCCGTCCATTCGGGCTCTATCTGGGCAACCTGCCTCAACGGAACGCTCACTCCCGGAAGGATGCCCGAAACGTTGACATCGCCGATGCTATTGAATCCCTGATCGGTTTTCTCTGATTTCAGCACCACCGAAAGCGGATAATCGCCTTCCCACAGTGTGCTGATAGACATTCCGCCATAATTGGACGAAAGGAACATGGATATAAAAGCTTTGCTGATTCCCAACCGCCCTGCTTCCACAGGATCCATTTCTATCCGGGCGCCGGGAAGCATTTCATCAAAATTGGTGCGTACACGCAGGCATCCATCCATGGTATTGATGTAAGCCACCAATTTATCCGCCTGAGATTTCAAATCCTGGATATTGTCGCCGGCAAAACGCACTTCTATCGGCGCTTCTACGGCTTGAAAGTCCAATTGTTTAAACCGGATATATCCTTCCGGGAAATAAAACGCATATTTGTCGGTATATTCAGCCAACATGGATTCCGTAGCTTTGGCAGAAGTGGTATTGACAATAAATTGCGCATAACCCGGAGAAGGCATATTAGGCGCATACACCAAGTGAAACCGGGGCGAACTGGCGCCAACAAACGCAGTAACGGATTTAACCCGGGGATCGCGGCGCAGGATATGTTCCATGCTATCGCTCACAACGGCAGTTTGTTCCAACGGACTCCCTTGTGGAAGATATATTTCCACGGCAAACTGGTTGCGTTCTACCACAGGCATCATACGTTGCGGCAATGTGTTGAACAGGATAATGCCTGCTGCAACCGACGCAAAAGCAATGGCCAATGTTGTTTTCGGATAATCAAATACCACCGTCAACAATCGGTTGTATCCGTTTTGCAGGTAATCCAGAATAGTTTTCCTTTCCTTCTTACCTTTTGCTGCGCGTACCCGTTTGTTGGCCAGCAAACCTTTGCGGATAAGGTAATATTGGAAGAACGGAATGACCAACATGGCTACCAGAAATGAAATGCCTAATGTAATGGTCACCGTCCACGGGAAATATTCGAGGAAATCGTAAGTAGTTCCCGTCATGGTGATCAGGAACGGGAAAAACGTGATACTGATGGCCAGTGTGGCTGAAAAGATCGATTTCATGTATTCTTTGGCGCTTGCGATAGAAGCATACCAGCGTGACATGCCATGATCCAACTTATCCAGATAGCTGTCTACAATCACTACCGAGTTGTCCACAATCATCCCCAACACCATGATCAGGGCGGCCAATGTGACCATGTTGAGCGGAATACCCGTGAAAAACATGATGGCCAGCGATATGAAGATGGTAATGGGAATGGATGTTGCCGCCACGGCCGCTACTCGCAAGGGT
>JAVBPN010000329.1:0-6260 GCA_031549585.1 Bacteroidales bacterium | reverse complement strand
TAAGGAATATTGTTTATTTGCTGAAATTACATATAAAAAGCACAGAAAAGATAGTTTTCCATTTGAATTTCAACCAGTGCAATGTATTAGCTATAGAATTGAAAAAGTCATTCAATTGTTATATTTTAGCAATAGTACACTATTTGGATTGGGCTAACTTCCTTTTGGGCAACTTAGGTCGATTAAGGTCGATTTTAGCCAAAGAACAATTGGACGATAACCAAGAGGAATTGGTCCGGAATTCAGTAGAAAATGATCGATTATTTTATGCGGCAGTGGACCATATGGTTTGTTTATCACAATACACACGACGAGTTCTGTGTGAAGAGTATTTTCTCGATCCAACAAAAATTTCGGTTGTTCTGAATGGGATGAAGGATTATGCCCCTAAAATTATAGATCGAAAATCGTTACGATGCAAATGGTGGTTTTCGACTCAGGAAAAAATCATTCTTTTTGTAGGGCGATTGGATGATGTTAAGGGATTGAAATACTTGATAGAGGCATTTCGAAAAACATTGCGGGTGTATCCACAATGTCGGTTAGTTATGGCAGGTGACGGTGCCTATAATGCCTATATGAAAGTAGCCGAAGACATCAGCGCTAAAATAACATATACCGGTTTTTTAGACAAAACGAAATTGTATGAATTATATTCCATTGCCGACATAGGAGTGATGCCATCTTTTCATGAACAATGCAGTTATGTGGCCATCGAAATGATGATGCATGGCATACCACTCATTGCCAGCACATCCACCGGGTTAAAGGAGATGATAGAGGATGGTATTACTGGTTTGCATATTCCGGTGGTTGAATACCCTGATAGGGTAGAAATTGACACCTCTTTGCTTGCCGAAAAAATGTTGTACTTGTTACAAAATCCTGAAGAAGTTGAACAATTGGGAAAAAATGCTCGCAAACGATATGAGAAATATTACACTTCAATTACCATGCGAGAAAATATGTTGACGCTTTATCAAGGTTTATTTGTCGATAATGATTGATACCGGGTCACGCTCAAATGATATCATTGGACTGTGGAGTTCCTGTGGCATATTATCAACCATGAAAAATGAAGTGGTTTTTGGAGGACATCAATCATGTAGAATGTTAATAAAAATATTAAAAACCAATATAATATGAAGAGAAATGTATGTTTTATTCCTGTTAGACGAGGAAGTAAGAGTATTGTGAACAAAAATTGGAAAATATTGTACGGGAAGCCTCTTTTTTGCTGGATACTCGATACGATCATTGAGTCGGGCATTGGTGATGAGATCTGGATCGCTACTGATGCTCCGGAAATAAAGGAAATTGTTAATGCAAATTATACAAATGGCGTAAGGATTTTTGACCGAAGTTTTCAAAATGCACAAGACAAATCGGTCACCATAGATGTGATTCTGGAATTCCTTACACAGTATCAACCAATAGACCAGCACGATTATTTAATCACATTGCAGGCTACGTCTCCATTTACTACAGTCGGTGAATTGCTTGCCTTAGATAATATGCTGAAACAGGATGCTTTTGATTCAGTGGTGGCCTGCTGCCGGTTGAAGAAATTCAGATGGAGTCCGGAGGGTATCCCGCTGGACTATTCGATTGAAAACAAGCCGAGAAGGCAAGATTATGAAGGCTTTTTAGTTGAAACCGGATCATTTTTTGCCTCAAAAATTTCCGGAATACTGAAAACCAGGCAGATGCTTTCTGGGAAAATTGGTCTTTTCGAAGTTAATCCTATCGCAAATATCGATATTGACGAAGAAATAGACTGGAAAATGGCCGAAGCTTATCTACAGCTATGCAAAGGGATTATTATATAGAATATTTTGAGTTTGTTGATTTATTATTTCGGGAATATATCGACGAAATCAAACATCAGCATCCGGAGGCATTCAAGATCGGTGATTATTCCTGTGAAATTCCGGTTATTTGCTTTTTGTTATTTAAGAAATATTTCACGTCTGTTAAAGAGCTTTACAATCAATTAAGAAAAGAAGGTAAAAACAAAGAAGAGGTTCATCGCATTTTTAAAAAAGAATTGGATAAAAGTATCAATGAAAATTTAACCCAACCTCCGGTTTTACAATCGAAAGTCAGTGAAGATATATGTACATTGCTTTATCCGTATAGGTACCAGGTGCTCATTTACATCTTAAACAAAAGACAACTGAATTACCTGACTCCACTGATCCAACAAATCAATCAACCGGTTTTACTTGTTACGGAATATGAATTGCCGGATGAAACGGATTTGCCAGACTATGTAACCGCTATAAAAATAAGTTTTTTGAAAGAGGTGCATTACAGTCCGTTTTTATATAATAACTTTCCGCAAGTATTTCATTATCTCAATACTTTCGATCAATTGCTGAATGTATTGCAACCATGTTGCACCATATTATTGGAGGGATGCCACTATCAACAGGAAATCATTACGATTATCAGCAAAAAATTATCCATCCCCTCCATTTGTATCCAACAAGGATGGCCTTCCTTATTACTCAGTTGTTTTCGAAACATGCAGTATGAGTATTTTTTTACATGGGGAAATCAGTTTAGTTACCTGTGGAAAATGCAAAATCCTATACCAAATTTTATACCGGTAGGCTATATGTATCATATACTACCTTTAAGGCAAAAAAATCACATTACATTTTTCCTGCAAGGACCTTATGGTATTAATGATATATTGTATATCAAAACATTATTGGACTTTTTGTTACAAAGTGCAGTTCTGTTCCCGACACAAGCTTTTTGCGTGAGGGAACATCCGGAGTATCGGATACCCGATGAATATAGGGAGAGATATAACGGACTGAACAACATAAAAGATGTTTCTAATGATTCATTGGACGAGATTTATGCTGAAACAATTCTTGTTGTCTCCCACTTTTCATCCTGTTTAATGGAAGGCATTGCACATGGATGTATTCCATTTGTTTTTGATCTGACATACGGATCTCGTTATTCTCCGGATATTGAAAAAATGGAACTGGGAATTATTGCAAGCACTATAAAAGACGCAATAACAAAAATGAAAATATTTCTATCTAATTCAATTCAAAAAGAACATTTTTTGAGAAAAAGCAATGAAATAAAAAATGATCTGTTTGCCTCTTATGAGGATGATACGATAAGAAAGATGGTTGAATATATCAAGAATATTATTACTTTCGGTCATTATTAAAATAATAGATAATGACCACAAATCTCCCTTCACTCAACAGCTTGATGTTATAGACTACAATAATATCTATTAAACACAATTAAAATCATGACACATCATCCAGCTATTTCTGTAATCATGCCGGTGTATAATGGGGCAACTTATATGCAAGAAGCAATAGAAAGTATCCTTTTCCAAACCTTTCCGGATTTTGAACTGATCATTGTTGATGATGGCTCAACGGACCATAGCAGGGAAATTGCACGTTCATACCATGACAAAAGATTAAAATATATTGACTTACAACATGCCGGATGTTTTCCAGCCCGGAACACAGGTATGAGAGCTGCCCAAGGAAAATATGTTTGCCCCATGGATGCCGATGATATCAGCTTACCGAAACGCTTAGAAACCCAATTTTGTTTTTTAGAAGAAAATGATGAATTTGGACTTGTCTCCACAGCATTGCGGTATATGGATGCATCATCTCCCATTTATAAGGAGACGGATCCCGGTATCATAAAAATGATGATGTTAAAATTTAGCTATTTAGCCAGTGGGCCGAATATGATCAGGCATTCCCTGATACAAAAATACAATTTGTATTACGAAGAACAATTTGTATATGCTTCGGATTATGCGTGGATGTCGAGAGCATCCTGGCTATTTCCTGTAACAAATATCAATCAATGCACATATTTATACAGAATGCATGGTCAACAAATCTCTTCGGCTAAAAGGCAAGAGCAAAACTATTATGCTGATATCATCAGGCTTCGCCAACTTTCGTCACTTGGGATCAATGTTCCGGATGAAGATAAACCGGTTCTATCTGCCTTTATACAGGGATGGCCTTTGTCAAAGGATTTATGGGACAAAGCAGATCAATGGTATCAACAACTATTGTCTATCAATAAATCTATGAATTATTACCCGCAAATTCCTTTTCAGGACTTTTTAAATGTATTAATGTATTCAATAAAAAGATAAGCGCTTCATTATAGAACTCTAACCAAAAAATATGAATAAGGAAATACAAAATTTATCCCGGCTTGCCCACGAATTGGCGAAACATGCAGAAACTGTGAATCACCCCGGCCTCTATGATGGAAAAATGGGAATTGTCATTTTTTTGTATCATTATGCAAGGCATTTCAATGATTCGTCATATACCAAGCTTGCCGATCAGTTATTAGATGATGTATTAACAAACTTACCCCAAACTCCGTATTTCAACAATGGATTCACAGGTATCGCCTGGAGTATCTGTCATTTGATGGATAACCAATTTATCGACGGTGATATTGATGAGATTTTGGGAGATATCGACGATGCCATTTGGGATCCCAAAAATGAATATTTCCGGGATTTTCAATTTATGTTTGATGTTGGCATATACATGTCCCGACGCATCAACATTAATAAATACAATCATACCTGGTATGAGAGGGCTACTTCATATCTTCGTAAACTGAGGGAGATATTTATCTTGAGATATGTTTCATACGCCCTGCCCATTTATTCTTGCCGGGGTTTATATTCGGTCTTTCAGTGTTGCGACCCATGGTTGCAAAATGGTCATTTTATTCAAGAAATACAGTTGGTGTACAATGAGTTACCGCTGCTCACTCAAATGGCATATCAAACCGATCAGGATATTTCCGGTAAGTATATTTTGTACCAACTGCTAATCAATTCTGAAAATTCAATTGATGATAGGTTAAAGAAAGGTATCCATCCTCCGGAATGGGGCGAATTGAATCTATGTGACATTGGCTCTTTCTATTGGTCTCAATTAATTTTTAACCATCAAATACCAGTCCCTAGCATTTTCAATCAAACCATACCTTCAATGATGTTCAACGACACCTATATTCAAGAATTATTATCGTTTTTGAAGTTGCATCATATAAATATGAATCAGAATATTACAGGATTAGCGTGGTTTTTTCTTCAATGGCAAATGAAATTGTGTAACATGTAATGCGTATAATTTTTAATTTTACATTTTTCTCTCTATCTATATCAAATCTTGACCCGCAAATTTCCCTTCACCCAGCAGCTTGATGCCATGGACTGCGGTCCGGCCTGCCTCCGCATGGTCGCCCGCCACTATGGCCGCAGCTATACCCTGCAAACCCTCCGGCAGCGTAGCTTCATCACGCGCGAGGGGGTCAGCATGCTGGGCATCAGTGATGCAGCCGAGAGCATCGGGTTCCGCACCACGGGGGTAAAGATCAATTTTGAGCAATTGTGTAATGATGTGCCGCTGCCCTGCATCGCCCACTGGAACCAAAACCATTTTGTGGTGGTATACCGGGTCAAAAAGCACAAACCACTCTTCACTCATCGTTCTTCACTCTTCACTATTTACGTCGCCGATCCTGCTCATGGCTTAGTGCAATACACCGGGGAAGAATTTATGCGTTGCTGGGGCAGTACCAAGGTAGAGGGGAAGGATTGCGGTACAGCATTAGTGCTGCAACCCGGGCCGGAGTTCTACGATATGGAGGATGAGAAGAAGGCTGAGGAGCGGAACATCGGTTTCTTTTTCAGGTATCTACGGCCTTATAAGTCGCAATTGGTGCAGTTGGCGTTAGGCATGCTCGCCGGCAGTCTGCTGCAGATGATCTTCCCGTTCCTTACGCAGGCATTGGTGGATACCGGTATCCGCAATCATAACCTAAGCTTTATCACGCTCATACTTATTGCACAGTTGGTGCTGTTTGTGGCGCGGCTCTCGGTGGATTTCATCCGTAGCTGGATCATGCTGCACATGACCGCCCGCATCAACATCTCGCTCATCTCCGACTTCTTAGCCAAGCTCATGCGGCTGCCCATGAACTATTTTGATACCAAGATGGTGGGCGATATCATGCAGCGCATCGGCGACCATGGGCGTATCGAGTCGTTCCTTACCGGGTCGTCGCTCAATGTGATTTTCTCGCTGTTCAACTTCGTGGTGTTCGGCGCCATCCTGGCATACTACAACCTCACGGTACTGGTGATCTTCCTTGTGGGGAATATGCTGTACGTGCTTTGGATCCTGTCGTTCATGCGTTGGCGGCGCAAGCTGGATTTCAAG
>JAVBPN010000308.1:0-14589 GCA_031549585.1 Bacteroidales bacterium | reverse complement strand
ACCGAAAGCATCGCCACTGAATCCGTAAGCTGCCTTTTTATCTATGAAACAAGTGGAGCCTGGAGTATGCCCCGGAGTAAATATCACTTCTATTTGCCGGCCGCCTAGGTCAATCACTTCGCCGTCTCTCAAATACTTTATCTCCCCTTTATAATCGGGCATGAACAAAGGCATATTTGGTATATCGGCTGCGTTTAGGTATATTTCAGGGAAATAATGGATAGCCGAGCCTGTATGATCAGGGTGTACGTGGGTTGCAATTAACGTAACCGGTTTCTTTGTAATGGAGGCTACAATTTTATCCAGATCAACGATCTGGGTTCCGGCGTCAAGTAATATAGCGCGATCGTTTCCCTCAATAAGATACATACTTTCGTTTGCCATCAGATTGCCTATTCCTACCCAGGTATGATCATCTATCTGAAGAAAAACAACGTCTTTATTGCTATAAACTTTTTTTTCTTTGAACTGCCCCTCTTGCGCAAATAACGTTATCTGGCAACAAGCAACTAATAAGATGGATAGAACTAATTTCATACTGTATATAATTTAATGATTGCAAATATAACATATAAAGAATGATTAATGATTAATAGTGCAGAAAATCAACTTAACGCAGTCCTCATGAACATCGAAAACTTAAAGCTTGTTTTAAATGAACAGCCTTGTCTTAATAGTGATCTTGCATAAATGAAACCTGTTAGGTTTTCGACATAACTATTTGATACAAGACTCAAGCATGAGTAGAATGTATACAGGGAGACAAAGTAATTCAATGTATAAATTTAAACCATTATCTTTGCAAAGATCCGGTCTTACATTTTAATTTTCAATTCTCATGAAGCAGATTAAAAAACCGGCAATAAATGGCGGCTTTGGCACAGCGCCCTTATTCTTCACCTCCATATCCACCATACTTGGAGCCATTCTGTTTTTGCGGTTTGGTTATGCAACCGGCATGTTGGGATTTTGGGGCGTTCTCCTTTTGATCATTCTTGGCCACCTGATCACCATTCCCACAGCACTTGCCATTTCGGAGATAGCTACCAACAAGCGTGTTGAAGGAGGAGGTGAATATTTTATCATATCCCGTTCGTTCGGGTTAAAAATCGGCTCTACCATCGGCATTGCCCTTTATTTTTCTCAAGCCATCAGCGTTGCATTTTATATCATTGCTTTTACAGAAGCTTTTACGCCATTTTTCAACTGGTGGACAGGTCATTTCGGTTTTACACTGCCCCGACAGGTTCTTAGTATTCCCACGCTCGGTATCATGTCTTTCATCATCCTGCGAAAGGGTGCCGGTACAGGGGTAAAGATGCTGTATATGATCATTCTTGTCCTGGCCGTGTCATTGATTTGCTTTTTCGCAGGAAAACCTATTGATATGGGTGAAGATGCAACATTTCTTGTCCGTAATAACTTTGGATTTTTCAACAAGGACAAGTTTTTTATCCTGTTTGCGATCTGTTTCCCGGCATTCACCGGGATGACGGCTGGCGTAGGACTTAGCGGCGACCTGAAAGATCCGGGAAAATCGATCCCGTTGGGTACCATGGGCGGAACCATCACCGGATTGATCATTTATGTGCTTGTGATTTGGAAATTATCCGTTTCTGCGCCACAAGCCGACTTGATTGAGGATCAATTGATCATGTCGAGAATTGCTTTTTGGGGTACGCTCATCATACCATTGGGGCTTGCCGCATCCACCCTGTCATCAGCCGTGGGCTTTATGATGGTATCACCGCGAACGCTCCAGGCGCTCGCCAACGACAAAAGCTTTCCTTTCAAACAAGCGAACTCTATATTCTCCAAGGGAAGAGGAAAAACGCATGAGCCGTTTAACGCTTCGCTGATGTCCATTGCCATTGCGTTGGTTTTCGTTATGGTGGGAAATGTAAATATGGTGGCTGAAATCATATCCATGTTCTTTTTGATTACCTATGGTTCACTATGCCTTATTTCCTTTCTTAATCACTTTGGTTCGCCTCCTTCATACCGCCCACGCTTCAGATCGAAGTGGTATTTTTCACTGGGCGGCTTTTTGCTTTCCGTCTGGGTAATGTTTATGATTAGTCCATTCTATACCATTATTTCCTACATTTTCATTGTAGCCATATATTTGTATATCGAATATTATAATAAAGACCAGAAGGGACTGGTGAACATATTTAAGGGCGCTATTTTTCAACTCAACAGGCGGCTACATGTGTACGTACAAAAGAATCGTTCCAACGCCGATGATGAGGACTGGCGACCGGCAGCCATCTGTATTTCATCCAACTCGCTGGAGCGCGACAAAGTGCTCGACCTGATGAATTGGATCAGTCACCGGCACGGGTTCGGTACTTATTTTCACCACATTGAAGGCTACTACAGCAAACAGACATACGCTAACTCGCAAGAAGTGCTGCGTCAACTGATCGATAGCCAAAGGGAACAGGAGAGTACTTTATATATTGATACCATGATATCTCCCTCATATACTTCGGCTATAGCTCAAGCCATTCAATCACCTTCTATTTCGGGTATGGAGAACAATATGGTAGTATTTGAATTTGACAAGAACCATTCCGAAGAGATTGCCCGGATACTGGAAAATGTAAAACTGGTGAAAGCCGGTAATTTCGATATCTGTATATTCGCTGCTTCTGCTTCGCCTATCAGATTTCGTAATGGGATTCATATCTGGATAAGGGCGACGGATACCATCAATGCCAATCTGATGATATTACTGGGATATATCATTATGTCGCACCCTGACTGGCAGAAAAGCCAATTGAAGATATTCAATATTTGTCAGAAAGAACAACGTGAGGAGGCCAAGAAGGAACTTGAAGAACGGATCAACAGCGGGCGATTACCTATTACCCTGACCAATATCGAAATGGTTCCACTCTCCGAAAACCAGACCATCAGTGAGGCGGTTACAGAACATTCCCAGCACGCAGGATTAACCATCATTGGTTTCCGCGAAGAAATGATCAAACACGAGTCATCCACTAAATTTTTTGCCGATTTTTCTGCTATCGGAGACATTTTATTTGTAAATGCCTCTCTATCGAAGGAAATTAATTAATAATGTGAATCAAGAGTTGGACTTGGGCTAAAGCCCCTGATTGTTTGACTATTCTCTATCCGTTGACTAAAGTCAACGGCAATGAATAGTGACACCATATTAATCATTGCCGCCAGCTTTAGCTGACGGATGAAAGGAAAGGCATCTATAGGGCTTTAGCCCAAAATATTAAAAGCTTTTTCAACCTTTGATTCGCATTAATACCCTAATTATACAAGCTTTGCGGAGCTTCGGTTTAGCCGTGATTTTCGACTTTTTCCGAGCGGAACGGCGAAGCCCTCATGCAATAATTACAAATTCCGTTCAACGTTACTTGACTATAATACAGACACTCGCGTTCGGCTGAACCGAGCTTGCGAGTTCGCCGCAGGCAATTTGTAATTCAGCCGTTGTTGGGATGTATGCCGTTACCGTCAAGCATCATATAATATTCACCACTGCAATTATAACAAAGCACTTGTCCGTGTTTTTCCAATGTCCGCGTTTTCATGACGCTTTCGTGGCATATCGAACATACAACGCTTTCGCGAATTGATGCATACGCCGGGATTTTTATTTTCACATCCTGTATGGTAAATAAATCATCAAACGGTATATTTAATGTACCAAATGCCCTTTCGAGCGCCAGCTTGCGATAAGTGGCCACCATTTGCGGATCATGGTTTTGTTCCGCCACCACTTTACGATAGTATTCCTTAAATTCAGGAAAAACATTCATGATTACTTCGCCTGATGTGTGTTTCGAACAAATCCTGATGCCTTTTCCATCTCTGCGGGATAACGTAAATGCAGTTTTCCCGAGGTCTTTATAGATCAACGCATTGTTCCCGAATGAACATCCTGTAACAAACTGTATTCCGTCGGAGAAACAATTATTGGTTTCGGTAATAGCCAGTAAATCCTCCATTCCATCGGATACGACCTTCATCTGCCTCATGGCATACACGGCAGCCATAACACCCATAGCCAATCCAGGGCAATAATGTCCATGTATTTGGGCAGCTTTAATCATCAATAACTCTGTTTGATCATTATCAATAAGGTTTTGAATCTCGATACGGGGTTCTGATTTCAGAATAGATAAATGCATCGGATGATTATCCATGCAATCAGAAAATATTGAAGTATCACAACACTTGATGTCAAGTATGGGGCTGTCATTGAGCGCATCAAGCCCTTCTACAATTAATTCGTTGCCATTAATTTCCAATAGTTTTACTGTTGTAACGCCAATCAAATTGGGGCGGTGTGGCGAGCGCGAGGCAAATACGCCTCGTTCCGCTCCCGAACGGGTTTTTCCTGAAAGAGAAGTATTCTCACCTTCCAATTGGTGAAAATAAAATACAACATCAAGGTATTCGCATTCGTTAATATTTAAAAATCCTTCAAGATACGATGGGTCGATTACGATTTTACTCGTTTTATTCTTTATTTGCAATGGATCTGTCGATTGATCAAAATTATTGACTACTTTTCCAATTTGATTAAATTGCATTGTTTTCAACATTATATACTCTTTATATGAATAAAAACTTTAAATAAGTAAAAAACTTATTTAAACAATTGGATAGGTAGACATCCAATTAAAAATCTTAAATTTTAAACTTTAAATCTTAAATATCATCTGGACAATCCACCCGGAATAACATAAGGAGTCCCCTCTCTGACAATAATTTCCACCTGTACTCCATACAGCATTTCAATACTTTCTGCTGTGACTGCGTTTTTCTTTCCATATGCAAATACTTGTCCACCTTTCAACATCATGATATGGCTTGCATACCGGACTGCCATATTGATATCATGTATAGCGACCACAACTGTCATTCCTTGCTCCGACAAAGTTTTCAATAACTCCAACACCTCCAATTGATGTTTGATATCGAGGTTAGCGGTTGGCTCGTCAAGCAACAATATTTCTGGTTCCTGCGCCAATGCG
The DNA here is from genome assembly GCA_031549585.1 of Bacteroidales bacterium. Classification (GTDB taxonomy): domain Bacteria; phylum Bacteroidota; class Bacteroidia; order Bacteroidales; family UBA4181; genus JAIRLS01. The sequence continues at coordinate 9,568 of JAVBPN010000308.1, read as the reverse complement.
CGAGCAATCATAACAGTTTGTTGTTGTCCACCGCTCAACTCATCCATATGTTTCATTGACAAATCATCTAAGTGTAGCAGTTGGAGGATATGTGCCGTTTTTTCAAAATCGTATCCGGTAGGTTTCCAATTGATATAAGGTTTGCGACCCCTCAATACCATATCAAATACAGTTAGCGCCTGTTTCCTATTTTCACTTTGCGGCACATATGCCACTTTACGAGCCATTGCATTGGGTGAATACGCACCTACAGAGAGCCCGTCAATAGAGATATCGCCATCTTTTGTCTTCAATATTCCATTGATGCATTTTATCAATGTACTTTTTCCTGAACCATTTGGCCCGACAAGAGCTACAAAATCACCTTTCCCAATATGGCAACAAATATCCTGCAATACGGGATGTACATGGTAGCTAAACGTTATATTTTGAATGTGTATCATATTCAATAATTTTTATTCATTCCCTTAATCAAAAGGAACAAAAATAAGGGAGCACCGATAAATGAAGTGAGTATACCCACAGGAAGAACAACAGGAGTTATAATGGTACGCGCCAACGTATCGGATAGTAATAAAAACAATCCGCCAAAAATTGCCGATGCCGGTATCAGGAATTGCTCATCATGCCCAATGATCCTGCGAATAATATGAGGAACCACCAAACCAATAAAAGCAATGACACCATAGAAGGAAACAACTATTGCAGTAGCCAATGAAGCAACGACCATTCCGACTAAACGGACTCGTTTTACGTTTATACCGAGGCTTTGTGCATGCTCATCCCCTGACTGTAAAGATTTGTATGTCCATATCTGCCAACAAAAATAAACCAGAATAGGAACAAGGACAATCGCAAGTATCCATAGGTTATCCCATGAAGCCCGCCCCAAATCGCCGAATGTCCAAAAAACAATGGATGCAAGTTGGACATTATCGGCAAAATACTGCATAGCCGAAACACCTGCCGTAAATAAAGAAGAAAGGATAATCCCCGAAAGAATAATCATTTCAGGACTTGCTCCTTTGTATTTTGACAGTAAGAGAATGATCAAAACACCTACCAAACTCCAAGCAAAAGCAGATAGAGTAACAATATATGGATTATTAATGGTCATCATATCATTGGATCCAGCATAAGCACTTCCCGCTCCTAGAATTACAATAGCAAAAGCCGCACCAAACGCTGATGCCCAAGATATACCCAATGTGTAAGGTGAAGCCAACGGATTGCGCAATAAACTTTGCATGACTGTACCCGATATGGCTAGTGCTGTCCCTGATAGTATAGCGCCAATTACCCTCGGCAAACGAATGTTCCAAATAATTTGGTAAGCAAACGTCGAACTTTCACCTTTTAACAAACGAAAAACATCCCCTAAACGAATATCGGCTGATCCAGACACCAAAGAAAAGAAGGCCACAACAAGCAACAGGACAAATATCGCAATGATAAAGAGTATCCTTTTGCGGACATATTGCTTATATTGTGTTATAATGGCATTGCTCATTTGAATTCCTCTTTATTGATCTGTCTGAAACTATTTTCTGTAGCCAATTGATTCCATATAGGCTTATCAAAGAATGCTGTTAAGATTTCATTCGCTTTTGATTCCATATCAATATCAGCAAAAGCATCCGGGTACAGGGTTTTACCGACAAACCAACTGTTGATCAATACCAATTCGTAATTAACAGCATAATTATTATACGGCAATAATGTATATATTCGATTATTCTGTACGGCAGAAAGGCCATTATACAGTGCTCCTCCTGCTTTCAAATCATTATTCACAAGGCCTAATCCAGATTCATCGATAAAGATAACGTCCGGATTCCATAATAACAATTGTTCCTTGTCAATGTAAGTACCTTTTACATGTGAAACCAACCTTTTATCTATCGCAGATGTAACATTAAGAGTATTGGTGAAAATGAATGGCGGATAGTAAGGTTGCGTAGATGCGATATCTTTAATCCCACTATATGATATTCCTCCGACATAAGCTTTGAGCTTTTTTTGTTCGGGAATACCTACAGTACGTGCATTAAGTTCATTGATTGATGATTGAATGTACGCTACCAATGAATCGGCACGTTCTTCCTTATGCAGCACCTTACCGATCAATCGAAGGGAGGCATATAAAGTATCTCTTGCTGTAATGCCCATTTCAGGGCACTCAAGCGCCACAACAGGAACGCCTGTCTTTTTTTGCAAGGCATCTACCTCGTCTACTGTTGAATAGGCGGTAAAGATGATGTCTGGGCGGGCATTGAGTATCAGTTCGGCATCGCCACCCATCAATGGGCCGATCAATGGCAGTTGCAGCAATTCGGGATATGCTGCCAGGTATGTCCTCTGTCCACGGGATTCTCCTTCTTCAATACCAATAACCATGTCCGAAGCATCCATATATGTCAACAACCGTAGAACTCCAGCCCGTATGCCGACCACACGTTCTATTTGTGAAGGCACAATTACTTTTCTACCAAGCATGTCCTCCACCTCTATCCCACCCTGTTGTTGATTTACAGATGGATTACACCCGCCCAACAAAAAGCAAAGAAGAAAGAAAGGTAATATATTGACAAATAACTTACTCACACATCAAAATTTAATGGCTAGTTTAACTGAGATTAATCTTCCCGGAGATAAACGGGTTTGAGTCTGCATATGTTGATTGTCAAAAATATCCTGTATATCAAGCATAGCATAAAAGTTTTTAAATAGCTGACGCGACAATTGAAGGTCAAACGTTGTATATGCGTCGATAGTTTCCGTATTGTCATCATTAACAAATTGTTTGCCTTTGTATAGACCTCTAACACTAATATCAACAATTTTATTTTGCCAAAATACCGATGCTGTCACCCTATTCTTGGGCACATATGTCAAATATTTGTTTTCCAAGTCAGGGCGCAAATCAAATTCATTGATTTTTGAATGACTGTAGGTATAAGAAGCCATCAACCGGAGATTGGATATCGGATAATAACTAGCTTCCAATTCTGCACCCGATAAGGTAACACCGGTAACATTTTCCCTACGGTATATCGGACGTCCCGGAGATAATTCATCGCCTGAAGCCACATAATAAAGGAAATCACTGCCTTTGGCATAATATCCAGTTGCTGAAAGTTTGAATTTGGTAGTTAAAAGCAAATCCGCACCTATTTCATAATTATCCAATGATTCGGGATCAAGATCAGGATTGGCATACTTAGGGCCCACCCACATATATCCTGTTCGAGTTAGATCGTCCAAAATAGATGCCCTGAAACCATGCGAATAAGAAATGTAGGCACTCAATTGCTTGATAAAATTAAATCGCACCCCAATCCTCGGCGAGAATTGTGACCAATTATGGTCTTTCAGATCGGGCGGTGTGCCCCATGGAGCGGTAGAATAATAATATCCATCGGAAAAAGTTATATAATCGTAACGCAATCCGGCTGTTACCCTGATCTTATTGTTGAAAAAAGCTTGCTCATCCTGCGCATATGCGGCATAAGTTTGGATCATCCCTTCATTATAAACCGTATCATATGGCGCCGTCTGGTAATAGTCCCCACCTTTGACGCTTCCATTCTTATATTCCAAACCTCCTGTCAACGTGTTTAGCTCTCCTAATTTTTGGGACATATTGAACAATGCCCCCCAATCCTTCCGGTACGAATCGACATCATACCGTTCATAGTTACTACCTCTCATTCGTTCATTTAAATCATTGTAATTCACCATCTGGTAATACACGTTCAAGTCATACTTTGTTTTGTCATCGCCACCTTTCAGCACTCCACGAAACAGATCGGTATCGAACTTACGATAACATCCCAATGGGATATGCATCTTAATACCTTCACCCCTCATATCCCGGTAAACATCGTATTGCAATTCCCATTTCAGCCACTTGCTTTTATCATATCCTGCTTTTGCTGATACGTCTATACCTTCATAAAAAAGTTTGATATCATTGGGCGTCCGAAGGTCTTCGGGCACGCTGAGATAACCATCACTTGTCGTGTAACTCTGCGCAATAGAGCCATAATACCCTTTATCCGAACGAATTCTTATATTCAAATCTTCGCGGATGGTATTATACGTTCCGTAACTAACGCTTCCTGCCACTTCGTAAGGTTTTTGAGGCGTTTTGGTAATAATATTGATGACTCCACCCATAGCATTATTGCCATACAACGAAGATCCCGGCCCTTTGAACACTTCTATCCGCTCCAAATCATATTGATTGATTTTATTCCAATTAACGCTGCCGCCATCGGAAGCATTAATAGGAACGCCATTTAATAATACCAATGTGCGTGATTGTTCGTCGCCCGACAAGCCACGAAGTGTTACAGAAGGATTGGAAGCATATATTCCCGACGAACGATCAACATTTACACCCGCAGTAAACCGCAAAAGGTCATCAACCAACTGTGTTGGGCTATTTTCAATGATACGCGCATCGATAACCGAGATGCGTGAAGGTACTTCCTTAAAATCCCGTAAAGTTTTAGTTGCCGTAATGACCACCTCGTTCAGGTTGATTGAGTCAGCTACTCCTTGCGAATAACCGCTTAACCCAAATAAAACGGTTAAGCTGGAAAACAATACTATTTTTTTCAATTTCAGTCTATTATGCGTCATGTAAAGATTATTATTCGATCATGTTACTAATTTTAAAAATCGTGCTACCAAAGCACAAAAATAAACTTTCAAACAAAGCAGAAGATCCCCCTATTTGTTAAATTTTGTTAAAATGAACAAACTAATACATTAATAGTATCTTATACAAGTAGATAATAGTTGAAATGAGCTAATGTCCCATAGAGACCTTTTCCCTTTTGTCAAAGTCCGCTAATTGTTGCCGAACTACAATGAAGCAAAAATCAATTACTGTGCTGTTGACGATTACAAAACTCCTGAATGATTGTTTTTACAAGTGTTTCAAAACTGCAATCCAACCAAGTTGCGGTTAAGCTTACAGGCGTTTTATGCGAAATATTATTCATTTTCAAAGAAAATTTCTGTAATCCATATGCTTCGTCAAACAACTTATTCGGATTTTTAATAAAAATCAGTAAGAAATCCTTGCGAATTTTAAAACCTGTAATTTCATCCCAACTAATCAGTTGACCTTTATTGGGCCCTGTATCAATTTTGATTCCTTCATTGTTTATAACTACCCTCTGCTTTGAATCAAATAATTTTCTTATTCCTGAAATACTTGCCAATATAAAAGTGCCAATCAAAGAAGAACAACAAATTAACAAAAAAGTCCTGTTAAATGCTAACGGTAATGCCAGAACACGAACAAGAAACCAAATCAATACGATTAATAATCCAACTGCTATTAAAGTTAATGAAACAGCCTTTATTTTACTGATTTTGAAAACAATTTCGTCTTTATCCATAGATTTTTACAAAGTTATATTTTTTCTGTTGATTTTTACGTTTTGTTTTTCGAGTTTTTACTTACTGCGCTCTTGTAGGCTTGCCCATAAGCAAAAATACATGTTATCCAATTTATTTATTCCACAAAATAATTTTTTATTGATCTAAATGAGATATATTGTCGAAAAATACGTACTATTGTAATCGATTATAAAGCTCAACAGGAGCTATCAGATAAAATAACCCCAAAGGGATTAAACAAAAGATGAAAAAATTACCACAATCATTGCCTAGTTTACTATTACCATTTTTTTAGTTGTAAATCCCAACTCAATTATCCTCACCTAAAAAACATTTATATATGGAAATGAATAGAAGAAAATTCGTGCAAACTGTAGGATTAGGCACAGCATCAGTAGGTTTAGCCCCAATATTATCATCATGCTCTGGAGAAAACAAAATACAAGAACCCGATGATGCTCCGTTAATACAAATCGGAGAAAACATAGCTGTAGCCGACACCGAATACGGCAAAGTGAAAGGCTATATTTCTCGCGGTATTTATACCTTTTCGGGAATACCTTATGCTGCTGATGCTTCCGGGAAAAACCGTTTTATGCCGCCGCAAAAACATGAACCTTGGAGCGGAGTACGCCCTGCTGTTTTTTATGGTAATTCAGCGCCTCAAGTCGTATATCCCCGTATTCCCACATCTTATGGCGCCTTCATGGATCATTGGAACTTCGATGAAATCAGCGAAAACTGTTTATGTGTCAATATTTGGACGCCTGCTATTGATAGCAAAAAACGTCCGGTCATTGTATGGCTGCACGGCGGAGGCTATTCAAACGGAAACGGAATTGAACAAGATGGATACAATGGTGAGAATATCAGTCGTTATGGCGATGTGGTATATTGTTCGCTCAATCACCGTTTAGGGCCTATTGGTTTTACCGATCTATCCGGTATAGGAGGCGAACGTTACAAAGATTCCGGCAACGTGGGTCTCTTGGATATGTTGGAAGCGTTGCGTTGGATTAATCGGAATATTGCCAATTTTGGAGGCGACCCGGGTAACGTTACTATTATTGGGCAATCGGGCGGTGGAGCTAAAGTATGCTTGATGGCCGCCATGCCACAAGCAAAAGGGTTAATCCACAAAGGTGTTTCGTTAAGCGGTTCTACCACCCAAGCAATTGATAAAGAATATGCCCAGGAACTCGGCCGCTATGTTGTACGCGAAGCCGGATTAACAGCCAACAGCATTGAACGATTAAATGATATACCTTGGAGTGAATACCTGCCTTTGGCACGCAGGGCTGCCCAAAAACTGGAGCAAGAAAAAAGTTTTAACATAGCACGCGGAAGCTTCGGGCCTGTTGCCGATGGTATTTATTTGCCTACAAACCGTTTCTTTTCCGATCCTGCTTTTGGATCACCGGATATACCAATGATATTCTGTACAACCACAGATGAGTCAAATCCGGCGCGTTCGGATATTACATTGGAGAATATCGATATGGGCGGAGTAAAAGAAAAGTTACAATCCCGTTTCGGTGAAAAAGCTCCAAGTATTGTAGATGCGTATGCTCAGGTTTTCCCCAATAAGAAGCCGATCGAAATATGGTCAATGATTGTATCTTCGAGAAAACCTGTGGTAGAAAGCGCAAATTATAAATTGAACCAAAAATCGCCTGTATATATGGCATGGTTTGGGTGGTATCCTCCATTATTTGATGGAACAATCAGGGCTTTTCATTGCCTCGACATTTGTTTCTGGTTTTATAATACGGATCTGATGATGACACATACCGGAGGTGGTCCTCGTCCTCAACGCTTATCAACAAAGATGGCTGATGGCCTATTGAGTTTTGTCCGTACAGGTGATCCCAATTGTAATGCTTTGCCCTCATGGCCAAAGTACACAGCCGAAAGCGGCGAGGTCATGTTGCTTAATGACCAATGCGAAGTAAAGAACGATCCCGACCGGGAAGCAAGAAAGGCATTGGGATAAATAAAGCCAACAACATATACCATTAAAAACATAAGTCCTATGAAATTGATTATTAGATGTATCTTATTGTCCTTTATCGGGACATATTCCTTGCTCGCACAAGAAACAAGACAAATAGAATCTTGGATTACGAATCAAGATCGTTCAGCCATGTTTACCAAACAAGCTGAAAAAATCGCTTTTGCCGAAAGAAGCAATGTGCGAATGCCTATTATTATAGATGACAGAAGAGTGTATCAGGAAATGGATGGATTCGGATTTGCGTTAACCGGTGGTAGTGCAGAACTTCTGATCAAAATGAGTAAAGCAGAACGGACTAAAATCTTACGCGAAATGTTTGCCCATGATGGAAATAATGTAGGATTCAGCTATATTAGGCTTACCATAGGTGCTTCCGATTTAAACAGTTTTGTATTCTCATACAATGACCTTCCCGAAGGAGAAACCGATTACGAATTAAAGAAGTTCTCCCTTTCGCAAGACCTGAAAGATGTGGTTCCGGTAATGAAAGAAATTCTTGCCATCAACCCTAACATCAAAATACTTGGCTCGCCATGGTCTGCTCCGGCTTGGATGAAAACCCAATTTGATGTTCGCGGAGGGAAACTGCGCCCTGAGTGCTATGCCGTTTATGCCCAATACTTTGTCAAGTATGTTCAAGCAATGAAAAAGGAAGGAATTACCATTGATGCCGTTACGATACAAAATGAGCCATTAAACTCACGTAATACACCAAGTATGTTTTGGCTTCAAGCAGATCATGGCAATTTTGTCAAAAATAATTTAGGCCCTGCTTTTCGCGCTGCCGGACTTAAAACCAAAATTATTCTTTTTGATCATAACACCGATAGGCCGGACTATCCGTTGGCTATTTTGAATGACCCTAAAGCTGCACAATATGTGGACGGCTCTGCATTTCACAATTACCGAGGCGATATGAATGCCATGAGCTATGTATACAATGCCCGCCCTGATAAGAATATTTATTTCACCGAACAAATGTTGACAGAACGTCCCGGCAGCCCGGAAATTAATATTGTAGCCGGAATCAAGCGTTTAATTATTGACGTTACACGCAATTGGAGCAAAAATTCTATCTTATGGAATTTGGCAGCCGATCCGCTTAACGATCCGCACACCGATAATGGCGGATGTTCCATGTGCCAAGGGGCTATTACCATTGACGGAGATAATGTGTCGCGCAATATTGCTTACTATACCGTTGCCCATGCATCCAAATTTGCCCGTCCGGGTTCAGTGCGCATTGCATCAACCACTCGTGGAGATCAAGGATTAGGATTACACGAGGACGAACAGCGTCCCGAAGCATATCGCGCTGTTGTGATCGATCAAGTGGATGTTTTGCCCAATGTAGCGTTTAAAACTCCTGACGGAAAGATTGTATTGATTGTTGTAAACGATACATGGACTGCCCGTACATTCACCGTTCAGCACAATGGACTTTTTGCCAATTTAAGGCTTGAACCGGGTTCTGCCGGAACTTATATTTGGTAAATTCCAACAATAAGTGGCTGTTCAAAAGTTTACTTTCGAGCGGATTTACAAAATCCGCTCAACATTATTGGCCTGTAATACAAATATTCATGTTTGGCTAAATTTGTAATTCAGCCAAAATTTTCGACTCTTTGCACCTCTTATCCATTACTGTGTATTTTTAATACGTATCATTATAAAAAACATTTATCTAAAAAATCTTGAACATGAAAAATTGTTTTAAATGTAGGCTCATTTGTCTGCTTTCAGCGTTGTTATTCGCACAGATGATTATTGCCCAATCAAACTCATCTTTTGTTCCGGCTGCTTCCAATATTACAGGAGCAGAATTTCCAAAAATATCGGATGACTTAAGAGTCTACCTTCAAATCAAGGCACCCTTAGCTAACAGGGTTCAACTTGCCGGATCCCTTTTGCCTTCATCTGATCCTGTTGATTTGAAAAAGGATGCGGATGGAAATTGGTCGATCATCACTCCTCCTATTGTCCCGGGATTTCATTATTATTGGTTTTTGGTTGATGGCGTGCAAATGAATGATCCGGGATGTGACACATACCATGGTTGGGCTAAACCTACCAGCGGAATAGAAATTCCAACAAAGGGGGAAGACTTTTTCATGCCAAAGAATGTTCCTCATGGAGATG
>JAVBPN010000026.1:0-2674 GCA_031549585.1 Bacteroidales bacterium | reverse complement strand
ACATCTGGGCTCGTGTACGTCCATGTATGGTAATGGCTGCAATGCCGACATCCTGAAGTCTTTCGGCAATTTCTACAATATTTTTTGAATTTTCGTCCCATCCCAATCGTGTTTTCACGGTGACCGGTAATTTTACAGCATCGACAATCGCTTTGGTCATTTTCACCATCAATGGGACATTACACAGCATCCCTGCTCCAGCGCCCCGTGTAGCAATCTTACGAACAGGACAGCCGAAATTGATATCGATCAAGTCGGGTTGGGCTTCTTCGGCAATTCGTGCCGCTTCGACCATTGCGTCGATTAAATGTCCGTATAATTGAATTCCTATGGGACGTTCCGTTGCTTCAAATGCTAATTTTCGAACCGTTTTTTTTGCGTCCCGGATCAATCCATCTGATGATACAAATTCGGTATACATCATGTCGGCGCCAAAATGTTTGCATATATAACGGAAAGATGGATCGGTAACATCCTCCATGGGCGCGAGAAACAAAGGGTATTGACCTAAATCTATTTGGTCGATTTGCATTTTGCTACGATTGTTTTTGTATTTTTGACAAAAATATGCAATTAGTTTTGAGTTTCTCTTTCGGATGATCTCCGAAACCTCAAACCTAGAACTTTAAAATTAACTCAAATCAAATGCAAAAAGGTTTATTTGCGGCAGCTTCTCCAATCACACAATTTATTCTTACGGTATTGATCATGTTGGTGTGTGCCATGTTATTCACATTCATCGGCATGTTCGTTGCTATTCCTTTATTTGATTTATCTCCAAACGACTTATTAACATCTTTTACTGTAGACGCTGCAAATATCAATGCTTTGCGCTACTTACAAATCATACAAAATATCTCGATGTTCATTATTCCTGCGTTATTTGCAGGATATTTATTTTCAGGGAGCGCTGTCCGGTATTTCGATCTGAAATATTTTTCACAGGGCAAATTATACCTGATCATATTACTGATCGTCCTGTGTGCCATCCCGGCTGTCAATTTGTTGGCTTCGCTCAATGAAATGATCGTCTTTCCAAAAAGTTTGACATGGCTTGAAAATCAATTCAAAACAAGTGAAGAAGCAGCCAAACGCATTACGGAAATGTTTTTAAATGTTGATAACATCGGTGGTGTATTGCTTAATATATTCATGGTAGCATTGTTGCCGGCGATAGGAGAGGAGTTGATATTTAGAGGGGTATTTCAGAAAATATTAATTAAGTGGACTGGGAGTGTACATGCAGGTATCATCATTGCCGGTTTCTTATTTAGTTTTATGCATATGCAATTCTACGGATTCTTCCCGAGATGGTTGTTGGGTGCAATATTTGGCTATATGATGATTTGGAGCGGATCAATATGGTTGCCCATTGCAGCTCACTTTGTTAACAATGCGTTAGCAACTATTACTACATATTTGATCAATAAAGGCCATATTCCCGAAGAAATTTCCACTTATGGTTCTACATGGAGCATGCTTCCCGTAACCATACTAACCGCTGCTGCATGTGTTTTCTTGTTATGGAAAATGCGACGGATAGGAGATCGTCGATTAACTGCTGATGCAGTCATTAATGAATAGATAAATTAGCGATAAGTAATTGAATATTCAATAATCGATTATCAATATTCAATTACTTAGCAACCTAAAACAGAATTGCTGCATTTCTCTTTTTATTTGTTATTATCTGACAAATTGTCGGCTTTACGATTGGAAAGTTGCCATTTAAGACAGAATGACTACTATGTTTCCAATTCTAATCATTTGGCAGATTTTTTGTTTTAACACCAAAGAAATTAAATAATAAATGATGATGAAATCACATCCCCATGACTCTGATGAATCTCCTGAAAAGATAGATCCGGAAAAGGAGTTGGAAGATACCGGAAGTATCAATGCTGAAGAAGTAGCGTCGGAATATGAGGATCTTCAAGCCCAATTGGCTACACTTGAAGATAAGTATATACGGCTTTCGGCTGAATTTGATAATTACCGAAAAAGAACTTTACGTGAAAAGGCTGATTTGATACAGACTGCCGGTGAATCTATTTTGAAAGATATATTACCTTTTGTCGATGATTTCGAGAGAGGAATAGGCATGATCGACCAAACGGACAATAAGGAAGGTGTGAAGAAAGGCATGGAATTGATATACACTAAGCTGATTGATTTTTTGGCCAGCAATGGAGTCAAAGAAATCAAAGCCATGAACGAATCTTTTGACGCCGACCAACATGAAGCGGTCACTAATATTCCTGCACCTACACAAGAATTGAAAGGAAAAGTAGTTGATGTAGTGCAAAAAGGATACACATTACATGACAAAATTATTCGTTATCCAAAAGTTGTTGTTGGTGAGTAACTGTCGTTGCATTAAGTTATTATGGCAAAAAGAGATTATTACGAGATTTTAGAAGTAACCAAAACTTCTACCCAAGAAGAGATCAAGAAGGCATACCGTAAAAAAGCCATTCAATATCATCCGGATAAAAATCCGGACAATAAGGATGCTGAGGAAAGATTCAAGGAAGCGGCGGAAGCATATGAAGTTTTGAGCGATCAGAACAAGCGTTCTCGTTATGACCAATTTGGACATGCCGGAATGAATGGATCGGCAGGATTTGGCGGTGGTGGCGGAATGTCAATGGATGATATCTTCTCACATTTCGGC
>JAVBPN010000392.1:0-16217 GCA_031549585.1 Bacteroidales bacterium | reverse complement strand
ATTAATATATGATTCTAGTTATACGAAACCGCTCCTGCTAAAGTTTCAACCTTTAGCAGGGGCGAATTTATTAATTATTTATTAATCATTGTGTAATGATCTTTATTTCTACACGTCTATTTTTCTGATATTCATCTTCCGTATGTGCGTTAGGTACAGCAGGAACAAAGTATCCATAACCTCTGGTCACAATACTTTCCCTAGGCATACCTCTATCTATTAACCTTTTTGCGATATATTCGGCCCGTTTATCAGAAAGTTCATCATTATACTTTTCTCCCCCTCGTTCATCAGCGTGGCCTGCAAGTTCAAACCTTGCATTGGGATATGCTTTCATTCTTGCCACAATTTCTTCATATTGATCGCGGAATTCACGTTGTGGTACAAATTTATCGAAATCGAAATAGATCACAATCACACAACAAGTTTCCGGTTTGGGTTCAGGCCTTTTTATTTCTGGTTGTGGCTGAGGTTCAGGCTCAGGAGTTGGTTCGACCACGGCGACTTCCGGTTCAGGCATGATGATTTCTGGTTCAGGCTCAGGCTCCGGTTCTACTTTGGGTTTCTTGGTGTGTTCCGGTTTCGGGAGGTCAGATTTATTAAATATATATATATCATCATTAGTACGCAGGTTACGTGATGAGATCATTAATCCTTTGTCGCCTTCCGTTACTAAATTGAAATCATCTGCCCCGCTGTTGAAAGGCCTGCCGATATTCATCGGTTTGCCGATTTGGTCATCGTCTATGGCAGCGGCAAAAATATCAAGTCCGCCGAATCCCGGATGTCCATCGGAAGCAAAGTAGAGGATGCTATCGCCTTCTACGAACGGAAATTCATCTCTTCCTGCTGTATTAATGGTTGGTCCTGCATTGATGGGTTCCGTCCATTTATCTCCACTTATCCGGTCGGCATACCAAATATCTGTTTTTCCATATCCGCCGGGAGCATTAGACACAAAATATAACCTGTTTCCGCCTTTGGCAACGGCAGGATGTGCCATGTCAAATTTATCATTGGTGAAAAAAGGTTCGGGAGTGCCCCATTTTTTGCGGTTGTAATCGCTTTTATAAATACCACATTTACCCGATTTCGGGTCGCACATGGTCATATAAATACAATTGGATTTGGCGTCGTAGGTGAAAACTCCGGTATTGAAGAATGCCTTCATAAACGCCTTTTCTTTCTTGGGTTTGCTTAAGTCATTTCCTTCCAATGTGCTTACATATACTTCTGTATAAGCCATTCCGGTGCGGGGGTCAATATTGCCTTTTAGCGGTGTGCGCGAGAAAAATATTTCCCCATTGGCTGCCGGTGAAATTCCGTATTCGCTACCATCGGTATTTGCTTTTTTGGAGGAACGCAAAACGATTTGAGCGTTGGGATCGGGATGGTCTAATGCATAATTACATGATTCTATATATGTATTGACATTGGGATAGTTTTTATCGGATTTGAGGCATTCTTGAAAAGCTTCCAATGCTTCAACATAATTCTCCATTTTTTGTAAAGAGAGTCCATATACACAATATGCTTCTGCAGATTTAAAGCTATGGGTGAATCCTTTTTTTAACCAACTGATGGCTTCTTTGGGTTGATTGATATAATAATAACTCATCCCCATATGTGCTTCTATCCTTCCTTGCTCAACCCTTGTTGGGCTTTTCTTGAGTTCTTTTTCAAATTCGGCAATAGCTGCAGCGTATTCACCTTTTTTATAATAATCCGTTCCTGTTTGAGCTATAGAACGCGAAGGCAAAATCAACAAGAAAATGAAGATCAAAAAGCTACATTGAGCCGAAAGCGATTTTATTTGAAAAAATTTATTTTCCATAAGCCTTTATTTCTTGAATACTTGTATGGTACCTTTCTTTTCAGATCCGTCGGGGAATGTGACAATGTAGAAATAGACAGCAGGTCTTACTGTTTGTCCCTTATATTGTCCGTCCCATCCATCGTCACCTTGGAAGAGCAGCGTACCATTCCGGTCGAATATTTTTACTTTCCTGCCTTCCATGAATGTATCATTATATCCGTCTCCGTTGGGTGTAAATCCTGTGGGGATACGGTAGTCTGCTATAGTGGCTTCGGTGTTTGCAATACACGCGTTGACATCGATTACTTCAAACTGATAAGTTCCGATTGCTAAATTTTCTACTCGCGCACTTGTTGGCATTCCGTCCATGGAATAATTGTATGCAGGTGTTCCGCCTGTAACAGATAGTTCGATAATTCCATCGTCTTTTCTTATTACGTTTTGTACTATATCTGCCTGCAATATAAGCGGGTCCGGATTGACCAACACTTGCTCTAAAGAAGCGAAACAAGAATTGGCTGCGGTAACTTTTATTTGATAAGTGCCTCCTTGTGTTTGATCTAAATTGGCAGTGGTTTCAGATAATGCTGAACCGTCTTTACTCCATGAGTAAGTATATGGTGTTGTTGCTCCGGTTACTGTTAAGTGTATGTATCCGTTGGCATCATTGTGACATAGGGGAGCAACGGCATCCACGTTGCTGATTACCGGAGGATCAGAATTAACAGAGAATGCATTGAGGAAATCGCCTCCATCGTATTGCCTACCTGATGCATTACGGACAATGGGCCTTACATGGATAGTAATATTATTTTTTTGTGAAAGCCTGTTGGAATGTACTTGATAATATACAGTTGCCGAACGGTTGTCAGCAGCCCATTCCGTTTTGTCGAATATCAAAAATCCGTCGTTCAGGTAATCATAATCGGGTAATCCAATAATATTTTCGGTAGTGGGTAGGGGGGTCATTGTTTGGTTAAATCCGACCAATACTGAAAATACGGCAGTAGCGCAAGTAACAGTAGTAGTGCTGGGTGTTGCAGTTACTATAATAGGCTTCATATCTACCGAAAAACTGTTGATGGAAACCGATTCGCTTTGTACGTTATCTGCTGTACTTTTTGCTCCGGTGACTTTGGCGAATATATTTAATATCTGTTCCTGATTATATATGACCGGATAAGTAACCCGGCATTGAGTTGGAGAATTCCATGATGCAGAAGGAGTGCCAAGTACTAAACTAAGATTAACCGGTGTATCGTCAGCATATACAAATGTAATTTGCGGATCGTTGCCCGATTGTTTCATGGCAATATCATAAGTCAGATCTATTGTGAATTGTGTTGCTCCCGGCTCAAGTGTTGAAGGTGTAAAAACAATATTCGTACATGCTGGTCCGAGTTTATCAATAGAAAAGACATTCGTTGCTGTGTGTGCCGACATGGTATTTCCGTTGGCAGCTACGGCATCACTTACAGTTACATTGATATTGTCAATTTTAGTTGTATTCGGTATAGGGGTGACGTTAAAAACGGCTTTGTATGTTTTATTGTCTGCTTGCCAACCGCTGCTGGCGCCTACGAATTGCCAGCTGGTAATCTGCGGGCTAAAATTCATGGTAGGAGAGTTAATCGTTTCCATGGCGATATCGAAAACAATTGTCAGCGTGGCAGTTGTTGTAGTCCGATTAATTATTATTGGTGTCATAGTCACACTTGATACCATTGGTTTTTGCTGCTTGATTTGGATTTTATTGACATCAGTTTTGCTATTTTGTACATTTCCCCTTAAATCTTCCGCTCCGGAAACAGTGATATCGGAAGATCCATCGTTACCTCCGGTTGCATCTTGTGTTACGGCATAAGTGGCCGTGTAAATTGTTCCTGCTGCATCCCATGCTCCTGTTGCAAAAGTAAAAACGCCTGTTTTTGAAAAACTAATAGAGGGAACAATACTTTTATTCATAGCCTCATCATACACCACCTGGACTTCCATAGTATTATTGGTTGCAGTGAGTATAGCGGGTGTACAAGTAATGGTGGTTGCCGTTGGTTTTCTAAAATCGATATAAAAATCGCATGTAACATCAGCAGCCCATATAGTACTTGCATCTTGAGCGTCCTCAATGGTTGCTGTGATTTTTCCCGGTTGGCTATTATCGTTTGTTACATTATATGTGTAACGATATGTTTTGTTATCAGCTTGCCATGAAGATGCTGCACCATTTAAGGTTAACTTACCACTAATAGATGGTGAAAATGTGATGATAGGAACAATAGATGTATTCATTGCAGTCGAATACACAACATCTATGGAAAAACTACTGGTGCCATTAATAACATTGATAGGAGAGGGGGTCGCTACGCCTTGGGCTTGGTTTAATAGGATATCGAAAAATCCATCGGCTTGAAGAGATGTTCGTGTATCTAAAGCTGTTAATCCACCAGCAACAGTAACTTTGGTATTAGTCATATTTTCTTGCGATGCCATGTTTACTTGATAGGTAATCGCAAGTTTTTCGAGAGTTTGCCAAGTGTAAGTTGGGCCAGATAAAAAAATATTTCCTGCTGTTGTGGGAGTGAATGTTATAGCAGGGTTTCCGCCCAACATTGGGGTATGATAATCGGCTATTATGGTAAAAACGCCACTTGTTCCTGCCATAGTTGTGACAGTGATTGCAGAAGGCTCACAGGAAATTGTTGGAACAAGGGATTGGGCCTTTAAAACATAGGAAAGGAATAGGGATAGAAATAGTATGAGATATTTTTTGTGTATTATTTTGTTTAAAAAAACCATAATATTTGTATTATTAAATTGTCTTAGAAGAATTTAAGCTTTTGACCTATCTTAAATACACTTAATTCTTCACGTGTCAATTGCTCTTTTTACAAATTATTTTCCTATGGTTGACAAAATTAGAGTGAATATACCTGAATTAAATTTGGTCTTAAAAAAACTTTTTAACATAATTCAATTTGACAAAATCCGCTAATAATAGGGGAATCAGGTAAAATTGTTGATAACTGTTGTTAATTTTTTAGTTTTTGATGCTTTTTGCAGATGGCATTTTTTGCAGATAAAAAATTTTCAACTTACTTTTTGCGCTTAAAATAGTGTTTTGTGCTTTCTTATTTGGCTTCAAATAAAAAAACCAGATTTAAGATTTATATGCCTTTTTACATTGGTATTTATTTTGATATAGACTTACCTATTTCTCTTTTTAAATATTTAATTTGAACTACTGTATAGATTTGAACTCGAAATAATATGGATGGTGGAAAATTGCCTCAAGTATATATGTAGATTTCATATTCTAAGGAATAAAGAGTGATAAGTTGATAGAATTTAAGAGCTTATTTTCATAATCTGTTAATCGTTTTTGTAGTTCGTCATTGCGAGTCGTAGGCGAAGTAATCTAAACATAAAAACATGTTTTCTATTAAGAATTTCTGATTCGTCACTCATTGCTAGATTTATTATTTTTGTAATTTAATTTTGAAACTTTTCAAAATCGGATTTGAATAAATGGAAATAAAATATGATGTCATCGTGGTAGGGGCGGGGCATGCCGGTTGTGAAGCTGCTTGTGCAGCGGCCAACATGGGTGTTCACGTGCTTCTGGTAACGTTCGACATGGAAAAAATAGCCCAAATGTCATGTAACCCTGCTATGGGTGGCATTGCGAAAGGGCAAATCGTTCGGGAAATTGATGCATTGGGAGGGCAATCGGCTATCGTAACAGATCGGACAAGCATACAATTCCGTATGCTGAATCTGTCTAAAGGGCCGGCTATGTGGAGTCCGCGTGCGCAATGCGACCGGATGAAATTTTCGGAAATTTGGCGAGAAACGTTAGAGCGAACTCCCAATATTGATATTTGGCAAGATGAAGTAATTTCAATTACATTGGAAAATAATCGGGTGACAGGAGTAGTTACTCGTTTGGGCGTACATTTTTTGTCCAAAGCTGTTATCCTCACCAATGGTACTTTTTTAAATGGGTTAATGCATATTGGCCGGGTTAAACGAGAAGGAGGCCGTATTTCCGAACCGGCGGCAAAAGGGTTATCCGATCAATTGTGCCAATTGGGTATTGAAACCGGGCGGATGAAAACCGGAACTCCGGCAAGGCTTGATGGCCGAACAATTGATTTTGAAAAATTACAAAGACAAGATGGTGATGCTTCAGGGCATTTTTCATTTTTACCCGGAATAGAAAATTTCTGTACACAACGTCCTTGCTATATCACATATACCAATCCGGAAGTGCACCGGGCGCTCGAACGTGGTTTTGCCGATTCGCCGCTTTACAATGGAACTATTCAAAGTATTGGGCCTCGTTATTGCCCCAGCATCGAGGATAAAATTGTGACTTTTGCTGATAAAGATTCTCACCACATATTTTTAGAACCCGAAGGTGGCGATACTTGCGAATATTATATCAATGGGTTTTCATCTTCGCTTCCATGGAATATACAATGGGAGGCATTGCGAAAAGTACAAGGCTTGGAACATGTAAAAATATTTCGTCCGGGATATGCTGTAGAGTATGACTTTTTTCAACCTACACAATTATATCATACGTTAGAAACAAAACGGGTTGAAAATCTATATTTTGCCGGGCAAATTAATGGCACAACCGGTTATGAAGAGGCTGCGGCGCAAGGATTAATGGCCGGTGTGAATGCTGTTTTAAAGATGCGTGGAGAAGATCCTTTTATATTAGGGCGTGATCAAGCGTATATTGGCGTATTAATTGATGACTTGGTGACAAAAGGAGTGGACGAACCATACCGTATGTTTACATCGCGTGCAGAATACCGCATTTTGCTTCGTCAAGATGATGCAGATGTTCGATTGACGCCTCTTTCTTATCAAATGGGATTGGCCACCCAAAACCGGATGGATTTATTAAATGAAAAGATCAGTTTACGCGACCGGTTGATTCACTTTTGTAAAAATCATAGTATTGCTCCCGACGCAATTAATGAATATTTAACCTCTGTAGATACAGCCGAGTTAAAGCAATCGGTGAAGCTAATCGATATAGTTATGCGGACGCAAGTTTCACTCTATGGATTGATGGAGAGCATCGACGAATTGAAAACGCTGTATGAACAATCTTCAGATAGGAAAGATGAAATTTTGGAAGCAGCCGAAATTGCCATGAAATACGTTGGATACATTGAGCGGGAAAAAGCCAATGCTGAAAAGATAGGACGGTTGGAAAACATCAAAATACCCGATCACTTTGATTATCGCAAAATAAAATCCTTATCGACAGAGGCACGGACTAAGTTATCACGAATCAAGCCGCAAACCATTGGACAAGCCTCACGTATTCCCGGAGTATCGCCATCCGACATTAATGTATTATTAGTATCTTTTGGACGCTAATTTGTTCCACGTGGAACAAATTGAAGTGGGAAAATACAAAACAAATAATGTTCCACGTGGAACATGTCAAACAGTCAAAACTTGTAATCTCTAAAATAAAAGGGTAGGAGAGAAGTTGCCAATGATAGTTTACGTTAGATGATTTTATATAAATCTGATTTAAATCCCAAAGTTCGAAATCCAACTCCAAACCTTAAACTTTGAATCTTAAATTTCTTTTTCCATGATCAGAATATTGCACACTTCAGATTGGCATTTGGGAAAGCGGCTTGGTACATATGACCGGTCTGAGGAACATGTGCTCTTTTTTGAATGGTTATTAGAGATACTTGATAGCGAAATGATCGATGTGCTCATTGTTGCAGGAGATATTTTTGACAGCAGCAACCCATCCAGCGTATCCCTCAAATTGTATTACGATTTTTTATGGAAGGCGCATCAAACACATTGCACTGAAATAGTAATCACCGGAGGCAATCACGATTCGGCTGCTACATTGAATGCCCCGCGTGATTTATTAAAATTGTTTCATATCCATGTTGTGGGGAGCGTTACCGGAAACCCGGAAGATGAAATCATTTCCATCACCAAAGCAGAGGAGAAAATAGCCATATGCGCTGTTCCTTTTTTGCGTGATAAAGATATCCGGACTTCTATAGCAGGCGAAACAATCGAAGAACGTGAAAACACCTTAATTGAAGGAATTGTTGGGCATTATGAATCGCTTATCCCTTTCATTCATTCATACAAAAAGGAAAATATTCCGGTGATTGCAACAGGGCATCTTTTTACTGCCGGATCAATCGGTAGTGAAAGCGAAAGGAATACGTTTGTGGGAACGCTCGGACAGATACCGGGAAGCCGGTTCCCAACGGAATTTGATTACATAGCATTGGGGCATTTGCATCGCCCGCAAACAGTAGCAGGGTTATCCCATATTCGTTATTCCGGATCGCCTTTTGCATTGAGCTTTTCTGAAGCCGATCATCGGAAAGAAATCGTTATTGCAGATTTTGTAAAACGAGAAGCGCCTCAAATTAAAAATGTTCCTATACCTCTTTTTCGAAAATTATTAAATGTCAAAGGTGACATTATTAGTATCAAAGATAAATTGCATGCCATCCCTCAGGAAGCCGGATTAAAAACTTGGTTGAATATAGAGGTGGAAACAAAAGATTCCATCTTCAATCTGGATGAGCAAATCAATCAAATAATAGAAAATAATCCTTCTCTTGAAATTGTATTTTTGAAACAACTAAAAATTAATGAAGAGACTTTACAACAGGAGAAAAAAACTTTAGCTACATCACTCCATGAGTTAGATCCGGTTGTTGTATTTGAGGAGAAATGTAAAAAAGAATATCCAAGTGATTATGGCGATTTGATGGAAACTTTTCGTCAAGCCATGGATTTAATGGCTGGTGATCTTTAACTTGAACATATTTTTTAGGAGGTAATTCTGCTTTTTTCCCATGTAATGGCGCTTAATGCAAAAGCTGCAGCAGAGGCTGTAAATGCGGAATAATCAAAGGGAGCTTTTATTCCCAGGCCAATGGTCATTCCTAAAGCAAACATAAGTAATAATCTCCCGCTACAAAACGCAAATAATGGTGTTTTATAAGTTGTAAACAGTGCAATACCGAAAGTAATCTCCAAAGCAGTGACTACACCAGCTGAGACAGTAATTAGACTATCCGGTAGAAAAAATAAGAGTGTCCCGGTATATTGCACAAACGATGTCCAATTCCCCCACGTGGCAACATCAGCCGGCCATAACCCGAATCTGTCGGCAGAGGCAGACAAGAAGCCAAGAGCAATCGCTATACGTAAATACCATTCTACGTATTTCATGTAATTTGTTTTCATAAATAGTGAATCTTTTTTGGAATATACAATTTGCATAACAAATGCTGAATTGGAATGTTTTTTAAATCCGAAGAATTTATATGTTTATAGCAAATAGCATAAAACAATGTGCATTCGACCCCATTGGGGTCGTACAACGTGTATGAATGCCCATTTCTATAAATATGAAATGCCTTTGGCATTAACAACAAATGATATTTACATGAAATTATTTCACCTTATTTATAGAAGCAATTTCAATTTATCTATCTGATAATAAAAATTTTAAACTACATTGGTTCAACTTTCAATTCTAACCATTTAGATTAGCCTGTTCTATATTTTAAACTTTAGAATGTTGCAATTGTTATTACTATGAATAATTCGAACTAATATCAAATTTCTATGAAAAGATTTCTTTTGTTAGCATGTATCTGTGTTTGCATTGTTGGCCAAGCAAATGCAGGAATCCGTTTTGGTGTAAAAGGCGGTGTCAATTTTGCCAACTTTAATTATAGTGGACCTAGTTCCGTTTCCTTGGATAACTCCACAGGGTGGCAAGTAGGCGTGATGACTCAATTCAAATTGCCGATTATTCATTTGGGGTTGCAGCCCGAATTGTTGTACACTGTAAAAAAGGCTTCTATTAGTGACCAAACAAACAGCATTGGTTATTTTGAAATACCGGTAAACGTACATTGGTCGTTTGGCTTAAAAAACCTGCGCCCGTATCTTTTGGCTGGCCCATATTTCAGTTATGCCGTTAACTTTTCAGGTGATGCTTTTTCGAAAGACAATATCGATCGTTTTGATTGGGGGATTGGTGTCGGAGGCGGCCTCGAAATATGGAAATTACAAATAGGATTAAGGTATGCGTGGGGGTTGCAAAATATTTCAAAAATCGACGAAATCAAAAATAATGTCTTTACCATTTCAGCTGGATTTTTCTTTTAACAAGCTATAAATAAATTATATACAGACCTAACAGGTATTTTTCCTGTTAGGTTTTTTATTTCAGGAAGGATTATTGTCCTGATGAGGAATAACATATTCTGTCAGAGTAATATACCTTGTAAATAGGATTATAAAAACAAAAAGGGTCTTACGTCACCGCAAGACCCTTTTCATTACACTTAAACTTTTTATCTCTTTATCAACTTATACGTTTCCGTTTTTCCGGCAGCTTCGATCCGTACGAAATAAATTCCCGGTTTTAATCCGGTTACATCTACCAACGTTTCCCGCGATGTTGCATTGACCGAAACGATCTGTTGTCCAAGCGAGTTATAAATACGAATTACATATATACCATCTATTGTCACAGCAATATGTACAAAATCTGAAACCGGATTCGGATATAACCTTGCGCCAATGCTTTCCGGGCTGCTTCCCGACGTCCGTTGGCCAACAATCAATTGATTGGTTTCATCAGCGAAGTAATTTACCGTAAATTCGTTAACCCCGGCTTCTGTTGTTGCATCAACTTGAATTACGCTTTGCATGGTGAAGCCCGCCATTTCGATTACTACAGCATAATCATCACGTGGAACGCTGAAACTGAAATTACCGTTTGCATCGGTTTTGGTTTCGGTAATATAGTACGGATAACCATCCGGAGCCGATTTAGTTTTCGATTTGCCGTACAAAATAACGGTGGCATATGCCACAGGCCTTGCTTTCAGTGTATTATCATAATCCAGGTTACCTTTGATAATAATCGGATTGGCGCCCGGCACAATAGCTTCTGCCGGTTGTAACATAATATCTACCGATGATGATGGGGTGTATCCGCTTATACCGATAGCCGATTCCCAGTGCTCCGCAGTGGGGTTACTTTCCGCATAATAGCCCGAAATATATCCGCTGGCCGAAGCATAGAAAATGTATGACCCGGACACGGCTACTTCGACATCAAAATTACCGGCGGTAACAGGAACGGTTTCAACCAAAGTAGCTATTATTTTAGGGCCGACTTCGCTTAACTTGTATACCGAAACCTGAGCTCCCGGAACCGGCTGGCCGCTGGTATTAAATACCTTTCCAGAAAAATGGACTTTATCTGCCCATTGGGCCTTTAATGTAACATCGTTAAATACCCGGGCCGTATCAAAGTTCCATTTTATACTGCCATTATACCAACCTTCGAGTATATAACCGCTACGGGTTGGGTCAATCGGTTTGGTAATGATCGAATTGTATGCTTTAATTGATTCAACTGAGCTCCCCCCTTGCGAATCAAAAGTAACGGTGAAATATACAGTTTCAGAATAATTCACTGCTCCTGCTGCAGACAAATAAATCCTTTGATTTCCATAAAAATCGGTTTCCGGTACAGACCCCTTCGTGGCAATAATCAATGAAGTTTCTTGCGGACTGAAATCAGTGGTGCTGATAGGCATAGTACCACCATATCCAACATCGCTCGAAATAAACGACATGCCGACAGGACTGTTGCTATATACATTATATCCCAATGAATAAAATTCTCCTCCATAACCATTGTCAAAAAATATATCTCCTCCCATCATAGCAGAGTTGCCGTAAAAAAGATTACCGGAAAGAGTAGTAAGCAAGCCATTGCTGTAAATAGCGCCGCCATTATCTGAGGTATAATTGTTGTAAAAAGTACAGCCGGTTACTTCTAATATTCCGCCATTAAGCACAGCACCACCCCAATTGGTAACATGGTTGTTACTAAAAATACAGGATTGGAGTGTCAGATTGCCCGAGTTGAGAATAGCGCCACCATCAATGTCATTTCCTTGTGTAAAATGTACCCGGTCGATAAACACTGTTTTATTAGGGTCATTAATCCACAGGATATGAAACTGATTATCACCGGATATACTCACTCCGTTGCCTCTGATGGTAAGATCGGAAACAATGTCCGGCAAATTGCTTGCTAAAAGAATAGGCGTAGCGCTTGCGATCAAGTCATCTGCAAAAGTGATGATATCATTATCCGTAACATTGTTTAGCGCATAACGCAAAGTAACATAAATAGCATCCCCGGGAAGGTCGCTGGCATCATTGACAGTATAAAGATGTCCGAAAGATGCGGTTACTTCTGAGTTTTCATTGATCACCAACTCATACATATTCGATGTTTCGCTAATCCTTTTTCCTTCCAGCATCCAATATCCTAAGCTCATATCCTGGCCAGAAATAGCAAATAGATATACCTTACTTCCGGAGGGATATAGGCCATCTGCATTGATAGGGCCAGATGCCTCAATCTTTCCATCTCCTATTGTAAGGAGAGATAAAGCATAACCCGTTCCACCGCCTTGTACGGCGCCGGCATGTGCATTACTTGCCGGGATTGGGTTTCCGTAAAAATCGGAAATAGGGTAACCGGTTGGGAGAGAAGTAATTTTCCTTAAAGCCGGGCTACTAATGCTTAATTTAAAGGTAATCGGAGAAAATGGTATGCTGGAAAGGTATAATGAATCGCCTTTGTCTGAAGGGAATGAAAATCCATCAACATCAACATTGTAGAAATTATATCCTAAGGAAGTCACCGGGCCGCCGTCACCATCTCTAACGATGCTGTTGTTATAAAATAAGTTGCCGGCCAGGGTAAGCGTACCCCTATTGAAAATTGCACCGCCTTCGTTCGCCTCATTCATATAAAAGGTACATCCATTAACATAAAGGTCTCCCCAAGAAGTAATTGCGCCCCCTTTATCGCCTACATTGTTGTAACTGAAAATACAGGATTGCAAAAATAAGGTACCGCTATTGTCGATTGCGCCACCCTCATACATATTCTCACCTTTGGTGAAATGTACCCGGTTTATCTGAACTTCACTGGTTATGGCCATAATACTGGATGCATGGTTGCCTGACAACACGACCCCGTTACCTTCAATGATCAAATCTGTATCTATTTGAAGTGGAGCTGTCAATACAATTGTGTCTCCCTTTAAATTGTCGGCAAATTGGATAAAAAGATCACCATTATTTGCATTGATAACATCTATTAAATCGTTTTCGTCCTTTGAGGTGATGGTGATTTTTTCTACAAAACAAGCGGTAACATCCATTCCGCTATTCATTGTTAATGTAAGTGTGGTTGTAGTAATCGGACTTTTTGAACCATTGACCACCCAACCATAAAATTCCTTTCCTGCATTGGGAGTGGCTTCAATCGTAACCGAACTTCCGGATGTATAAAAACCTTCTGTATTTAATGGCGAAAAGTTGACCGATCCATCCCCTTTGGCTCCGGTTGCCAATGGGTAGCCGGTTCCTATTTCCTGCACAGCTCCTGCTTGAGCATTATTTGCCGGGATTGTGGTTCCATAAAAGTCAATAGTGGGATAACCGACCGGCCTTGTTGTGATAGCGTCAATGGCAGAACTACCTGGGGCTAATTTAAAATTAACCGGCGAAAACGGTAGTTCAGAACCATATTGTTTATCATCTGTTTCAGAAAATGTAAACTTCCATGCCTCGCTACTACCATTATATACATTATTTTCTGAAGTATATGCTGCATTGATGTTGTTGTAGATAATATATCCACCAGCTTTCGCCATATTGCTATAAAATAAATTTCCGACAAGATCAAATGATCCGCCTGTAATATACATAGCATTGCCAAAGTGATAACCCTCGTTTGCATAAAAGGTACAGCCCTTAACGGCAAGAGTTGCCATATAAGTAGAAATCGCACTGCCTTGATTCATCATGAAAATGCAGGATTCTAGGCTAACACTACTGTAATTCGAAGCAGAAATGATAATTCCAGCGTCTGCGTTTTGTATAAATTGGATTCTGCTGATTGAAACGGTCATAGAAGCATCTATACTCATAATTGGAGATGATTCGCCCGTGATGCTAATACCAATGCCTCTTATGGTAAGATCTTTGTCAATGGATAAGGCTCCACTTTCCAAAGTAATAGTTCCTCCAGCCAATGCGGCATTAAAAGTAATTTCATCACCTGAAGTAGCATTTAAAATGGCTTGACGCAGGCTACCTGCTCCATTATCGGCAAGAGTTGTTACACTCCATAATGCTGCCCACGTAGAATTCACGTTTAAGGCCAACATAATGCCCAAGATTGTTAAAAAATGTAAAAGTTTATTTTTCATGGCACAAAAATTTAATGTTCGAAAATTGGCTTTTAAAGCCGCCAAATATTAGTTGTATCTCTTTTTATCTGAGTAAATATCTTTTCAATATTTAAAGTTTAAAATCCCGAATGTCCCGATGTAATCATTCTATTAAGCAAATCTATTACATCGTTCATTCCTTAAGCATCAAATGTTTATCGAACAAAAATAGATAATCATTTTACTTTAAACAACCCCCCAAAGGGGGTATTTTGATTTTTTTTGAAAAAATATATTAAATAACCACTAAGTGCACTAAGTTTCACAAAGAAAAGGCTTTAACGCATGCTTTCTTAGGAGTATCCTTAGTGTTCTCAGTGTACTTTGTGGTTTAATGTTGAATCTACTGATTAATCGCAATCAAAACATTTGTTAAAATCGGAGATTTGGTTTGATATTTGTACTTTTGTAAAGTAAAAAATGTAAGATTATCAAAAAGATAAGAAAACCGGTATGGGTCATTGCGTTGATACTCTTATGTTTGCCTACTTTGTTGTTTTTTGCCATCAACAGCAAATATGTGCAAAATAAAGTAACACAACGCGTAGTTGCCTTCTTGTCTGAAGAGTGGGGCAACCAGATATCTTTTGATAAAATCCAAATTGCTTGGTTTAACCGGGTAACCATTACCGATTTTTGCGTGACCGATTTACGCCAAGATACCATCTTATTTGCACCTGAGCTAATTGCACGCTTGAACTTTCTTGCCTTTTCTTCAAGGGAAGTACAGATTCGCAAAGTAGCGCTTAACCAAGCCAATATTCATTTGGCTATTGATCCGGAGAGAGATGAAATCAACATCAAATTTATTATCGACCGGCTCAAATCGCAAGATACCACGCAAAATAAAGAACGCTGGCTTTTTGGGATCAAAACCATCGAATTGAACGATTGCCATTTTGCTTTTACCAATGAAATGAAAGCATTTTCACGGCCTTTCGGAATGGATTATGCCGACATTGATGTGTCACATTTGAATTTACAGGTAACCAATTTTCGGCAGGGTGATCCCGACGAAGGTGGTGTGCGTTTCCGCATCAACAAATTAGCATGTATAGAAAAATGCGGCCTTACAGTAAACCTTTTTAAAGCCGATTTCTTTGTTAATCGCAATAACTTGTCGTTCAAAAATGTGCAGATCGATACGCCTGAATCAAGTATCAAAGCAAATGATGCCTCTTTTCTTTTTGACTCCTTCAAAGAATTTGCCGATGGACATTTTCCAAGCAATGTACAAATGAGCATCGATGTTCGCTCTTCTTTCGTAACGTCTAAAGAATTAGCGTATTTTGTTCCGGCGTTTGCAGATTATGCGGATACCATATCTGTTGCAGGAAAAGTATTGGGGACTGTTGACAATTTTAAAGCGGAAAATCTGGATCTTAAGGCAGGACAGATAACTCATTTGCAAGCCAATTTGGACTTAAAAGGATTGCCTCAATTGCGTACTACTTTGATTTATGCCGATGTAAAAGAATTGACATCTTGTCCGTCGGACATTGAAAGGATTAAAGTGGCGCGTTCTCGCACAGGGCATGTCAACTTGCCTGTTTCGATGCATAAGTTTACTGCAATCACATATAAAGGAAACTTTACCGGATTTTTCGATGACTTTGTTGCTTATGGGACATTTGCCACCAATCTGGGCAATCTGTCTACCGACGTATCAATCAAACCGGTAGCTGACAGCAATGTAGATACTACTTTTACCTTTCACGGAGAATTAAAAACCGAAGATTTTCATTTAGGGCATTTGTTGACACAACCTTCGCTGGGAACGGTAACTTTGAACGGGATGGTCGACGGGTCTGCTTCAGGCAGGGGTAATATTCAGGCAACCATACAAGGGATTGTAGAAAGTATTCATGTGAAAGAATACGATTACCGGAACATTGATGTCAACGGAGCAATCAATAACCGGACTTATGACGGGCAATTGAGCATTGACGAACCGAATATCAAGGTAGACTTTTCAGGAAAAGTTGACTTAACCAATGCCATTCCCGAATTTGACTTTTGGGCTAATGTAGAGCGTGCCC
>JAVBPN010000088.1:0-23743 GCA_031549585.1 Bacteroidales bacterium | reverse complement strand
AACTTCGTTGGTATAAGCCAATCAATCAGCTCCGTTTTTTTTCTCATTTTCAATAAAATAATTATCACTGCTTAAAATAATCATTAAATAATTTTTTTGTGACCGAATAGTTACATACATTTGTGACCGAATAGTCACAAGTAATAAATTGATGATATGGCAAAAGAACGGGATCGGCAACAATCTGAGGAAAAACTGATTAATGCTATCGGAGAACTGATCGTGGAAATTGGTTTTGAAAACCTCGGAATCAATCAGGTCGCTAAAAAAGCGGGGCTTTCTAAAAACCTTATTTACCGGTATTTTAATTCATTAGACGGGCTTATTTATGCTTACATCAAGAAGTATGACTTCTGGGTAAATGCCCATGATGAAAAGCCTGATACCTCTGATATCAGAGCATATCTGAAAGATTTTTATCGTCGGGAGATAGCCGAATTCAGGGGAAATATTGCCCTGAAAAGGTTAAGAAGATGGGAACTGTCCACAGATAAAGATTTTATAGTAGAAATTCGTGCACAACGCGAAAAAAATGGAATGCAATTCATGGACATAATGTCTGGGTTTGTAAAGGTTGACAAAGAACACTTGCAAGCCATATCTGCCGTTATTGACGCAGGAATAGCATATTTAGCCGTGTTTGAGGAAAACTGCCAAATGTATAATGGTATTGATATTCAAAGCGACAAAGGTTGGAAGCAGATAGCCGATGGGATTGATTTGCTTATCGAAACAATGATAAAATGAGAAATGTATGAAAAAAGTAAGCCTACTGGTAACATTAACCCTCGCTTATATGGCGAATGCAAACGCACAACATCCTGACTATTTATTTCTGATAGAGCAAGCGGTAAAAGCTCCGTCCGGCCATAATACCCAGCCCTGGCTTTTCAGAATTAATGGGGATAATATTCAAATAACTCCGAATTATGATAAATCATTGCCTGTGGTCGATCCTCACAACAGGGAGTTATTTATCAGTTTGGGATGTGCTGCCGAGAACCTGTGCATTGCCGCTTCGCAAAAAGGATATGATGCCGATCTGAACATTTCGGAAGAAGGAATCATCACTATAAATCTAAGGAAGGACAGCATTGTGGAGCCGGATACCTTATTCAACCAGATCGCTATCCGTCAAACAAACAGAAGCGTATATAACGGGCGGGTAATTCCCTCCGATACAATCAGTTTGCTGAAAAGCGTCTTTGAAACGTCGACTATTGATGCATATTTTTATAAAAACGGGACACCGGAATTCAACTCTGTTTCTGACTATGTTATAACAGGTAATGTGTTGCAAATGCAGGATAAGACATTTACAGGGGAACTTAAATCCTGGATGCGGTTCAATAAAAAACATCAGGATAAAACAAATGACGGATTGAGTTATGCTGTTTTCGGTGCGCCTAATTTGCCCCGGTTCATTGTGAAACCCATTATGTCCGGCTATCTGAACGGTAAGACACAAAATAAAGGAGACAGGGAAAAGATCGCATCCTCCTCGCATTTTGTCCTGTTAACCGCAGTTTCCAATACACCGGAGCAGTGGATACGACTCGGTATGGCCATGGAACGGTTTTTATTGAAATCGACAGAATTGGGAATAGTACATGCCTATATGAACCAACCGGTCGAGGTCAGCAAATTATCCGTTAATATGACCGAAACACTGAATCTTTCTGATAAATACCCCATGATATTGTTACGGATAGGTTATGGGGAGAAAATGCCCTATTCAAAAAGAATGGATATAAGGGAGGTGATTTTGAGCGAATGATAAAGAAAAGGAGAACAGGCATATATTTTTTATCCATCATGTGACCGATCGGATACATGTGTTAATAAGTACTCATACTCAAATAATCGACGTTTTCGAATATTAGTTTTATGTTGATTCAATGAAGTTTGAGTTAATATTCAATATTCGATTATCAATATTCAATTTTAACATAAACCAGTAAAAAATGAAAACAAAAATTTTAGCAATGGCAGGGATTATGGCAATCGGATTGCTCGGTTCCTGTGACAAGGATTTAATAACCTACGGGCAGGGTGATATGAAAATTCTTGTGGAGAAAGGAGACACATGGCTGCATGACTTCCCATTATTTATGGGCATCAAGTTGAAAAATCCACCGCAAATAGCTATATGGGTGGAGGATTTGGCAGGTAATTATCTCACGACCATTTATGCGAGCCACAAGATAGCCACACAATCATGGCAATCCAACGGAGGCAATCGACGAAAAGAGGCATTGCCAGTTTGGTGCTATGCTCGCGGAGTTCAGTATCCCGACGGATTATACTTGCCGACAAAGGATCAGCCTTTGGCCGATGGTATATCCGGCGCAACACCACGTGGTAGTTTTGATGTGAAAATCCGTCCGGTCGGCAATTTGAAACAGTTTGTCGTAAAAATCGAGTTGAACCACTCGACAGACTGGAACGAAAACTATCCTGAAAATGCAAAAGAAGGAGATGCCAATTATTCCGGCGGTAAAGAAGGCAGCGGGCAACCTGCCGTTGTCTATTCGGTGGAGATAGACCTCGATTCAAGCAGGAAGCAATACACGGCAACTATCATAGGCTACAGCAGCCCGGATGGCAGTAACGGGAATATTTATCACGACACATCATCTTTGACATCCGCATTAAACATTGCAAAAGAAATAACCATTAACATTCAATAATATGAAACGATTTATCTTTGTTATACTTCTGTGTATTACGGTTATTAGTGCCAAAGCACAAAGCATTGGCGAAAACAAAATATCTTTTGCAACGGCTATCGGGACGGGATTATCCATAGGCAAACCATCATTCACTCCTTTTACCTGGCAGGTCTTGGGGTATTATAACCTGACAGACAGATGGTCTGTCGGAGCCGGTACAGGATTGTCTTTTTATGAAAAAATGCTTATTCCGGTGTATGGCGATGTGAAATTTCAAATAGGCAGGGAACGGAAGTTTACCCCTTATATCGAATTTGCCGCCGGATATTCTTTTGCTTCGTCCGGTAATGCCAATGGCGGTTTTTTCATGAACCCTTCTATCGGGGTTCAATATCCAATGAAGAATAAGATGAAACTGCAACTGGCTGCCGGTTATGAGTTACAGAAGTTGGAACGGCTAAAAATGCAAACGGACAGTTACTTCCATAAAGAATTTACAGAAAAATTGAGCCATAACATGATTTCGATCAAACTCGGATTATCGTTTTGACAATTTACAAAATGAACTCACCCGAGACAAGTCCCAAGTAAGTTCATTGAACATTATTATCAGAAATAGTCAAAGCATTGATGTCGATATTCTTAGTAACAAATGCTCTAAAATCGGACAATCTGTGAAAGGTTAAGTAATTAGCATCATGATTGTTATGTGCTCCGCCATATGCATCATTGAAAGCAGTCCTTGAAACAAAAATAAGATCATCTCCTTCAAATTGCCAGTCTACATATTGGAATCCGTGTAGTTTTACATCAGGATGCTGCAATACTATTTCATGAATTTGCCATGTTCGCAAATCTTTAGAACTCATTAACGCCAAAACATTCCGGACGCTTGTTGGCGCTATATCCTTAAACTGCGGTGCAATAATGTTGGAAAGAGTCCAATATCGCCCAGACTGTGCATCATATCTAATGGTGAACTTTTTAGATCCTCCCGGAAATTTCACAAAACCTGTCTGCGGATCAAATGTCGCTTTTTTTCCGTCTTTACTGATTTCGACAATTGCTGCATATTCCTCCTCTGTGCCCACCGGTACATGCACTCTTAAGATGTCCAGCATTTTTCCATCGGGGCCAACAACAGCATTTCCTTCGAGCCAAGCTCCAAATTTTCCGTCGAGATACGAGGAATTGTACATCAAGTAATTACTTTTCCGCCAATTTTTTGCATTCAATAAATCAGAATTTACTGGCGCAGAAATCACCATAGCGCTGTAGCGTTTGCCCCACTCGTTAGATGGCGCTGTCGCATATTCTACAGCCCTCCATATCCGGCCATTATGAATCACCATCGGCATTGGAGCTGTGTGGTATTCTCCCTCTAATACCAATCCGTTTTCACCATTATACGGATTGGTCCAAGTCCTGCCGCCATCGGTTGACTTCCTTAGTACGATATTCCCATGATGTTTGTTAGTCCCTATATTGTATAGAATTCCGTTATGTACAAATAAATTCGACCAGAAAAGCCCTTGAATTGTCGATATCTGTTCCCAACTTGCACCTTTATCGGAAGAATAAAAAATCCTTGTTATAGCAGACTGAAACTCACTGGACTTGGGGCCAAATTCATCATGCGATGCCACATAATCGCCATTAGGCAAAATACAAATACTTGGTGATCCTATATACTTTTCAGTTGTCTTTGGTAGATAATCTATAATTACCCCCGGCGGCATATCTTGTGCAAAACAAACAGCCGACGCAATCCATATCAAAAAAATAAAATATATAATTCTCATAATCAAATATATTAAGACCCAATTGGTTTTCAAGGCCTATTGGGTCTTTTATTTATAGTTTGTTACGGTATAACAATCTCAACAGTTTTCTATCTATTTTTTATCCAACCGAATCGTTTTAAATTGCCATGGGGTAAACTGCAATGAACTGATGTCTTTATTGAGCAAATTTCCACCCAAATCTACTTCTGAAAGTTTATAGGAATCGACACGGATATTCAAATTCGAACTCTTTGTATCTTCGCTTTGCTTGAAGAATCTTGCTACAACAGATCCTTTTTGAGGATACAATGCGGTTAATATTAAATCATTATCCGCTTGAAACTGGATAACATCAATCTTATTGGCCAATTCCTGTGTTGTCCGTTTTGTTTCTATAGATGGAGCTTGGAATGAATATTCCAGTGCTCTTTTAGATAGGTCTGCATTGTGCCAATTTCCTTTAAAGGGATAGAGTGCAAATTCATATTCATAATTGCCATAAAGCGCTCTTGTTCCCCAAACATAATACATCGAATAAGCCAAAGGAATAGATAAACTATTGTCTTGCTCCCGGATGCTTCCCATGATTCCTTTGTTGAAAATAGCCAAGCCATTTTTTCCGTCGCTTAAAGCCGTCCAGTAATTGCCTTCAATATTTTTATCCGGGGTTTCGGCTATGGCAAAAGGTAAGTCTCTGATTCCAATTGCCGTTTGTTCTATCGATGGAAATAGTTTAAATCTTAATTTTTGATCATGAACAAAAGGTGAGTGGCTATCCCGCAAATTTTCAGTTGGAAGCCCTATCTTCTGTCCATCAAACGCGAAGGATGCTTTACAATCGATAATTGACTTATCTTCGTAAAATGTAATATCAAGAGTATAAGGAATATCAGCGATAAATCCATTTTCGGTAATTTTAACCCAAGGAGCATTACCCGGCGACTTGTGAATTGTCCATTTTCCGGCAGAAGTACACACTACTTTATCTATCGTTCCTTCAAAGAAAGCGCCTCTATTACCTTGATTTTGTAACAAATATTCATTTTGTGCATTTTTTAGGTATTCTATCCCTCCTTGTGCCCCCAATTTGATTTCATAAAAAGGTGTTTTTATCAACAAATTCTTTTCATCAATTGAAAATTTATTGTTACTATTTGATGGCGTTGCGTCAGCTGCTACTACAGAAAATGTGGTCAGGCTTAATGGATCCAGAGGTGCGTTAAACGCGATATATGCGTCTAATATGCTTCCGTCAGAATAATCGTTGGATTGAATAATACGCACAGGATATGTATTATTGCCACATTTTACCGCAAGATTTTTCGCATCTCCTTTGTAAAATGATACATAAGCTGTAATCCATTCGGAGTGTTTCCACGACAATGGGTTAAAAACAGTGATCTGCTTAAATCCTTCCCCTTTCATTTTGCCGCCAAAAAACTCCATGCATGCATTGGTGACGTTGCTGGAATTCCGGTATGATTCGGGCAATAATTTTCTAGCCTCCGGAAGAAGCCCCACAATTTGAACGTCATGATGTTGTGCCAACAATAGGTCTTTCCACGCTTTATCTAATTCAGCTTCATGAGTGTCGCTTCTATATATCCTGGCAAGTGCACTCAACCTTTCGGCTGTTAAAACAGATACTTCGGCTTTTCTGGAAGCATTCCAAATTTCGTTTCCGCAATACCCCCACGGCATCCGAACGGTAAAATCGTTAGGTTTGGTAGGCATCAAGTCTTTTGCCGGTGGATATTTACTCATCAAATCGTCCAGCAAAATCCACTGGAATTTCTTTTTTCCTTCGTATTCTTTCACCAATTCTTCCCTTCTCAATCCTGAATCATCGGCTCTTGTAGCCAATAAAGGATTGATATTTTTGAATTGTTTTCTATAATCATCCAATGATTCTTTAGATTCTGCACTTGGGTATCTTGTTAATATCCATGTGTCTACGGTGGTTTTACCAAAAGCAGCCCCTTCGCCAACATATGTTGGAACAGTTGAAATTTTGCTTCCGTCTATACCAACCCATAAACCGATAGGAAAGTTAAAAACAGGGTTGTAACCATACATCATGTAATGTGTACGCATGATAGCTCCTTTAAAACCAAATCCATTAATAATCTGAGGAATCTGGCTATGCATGGCATGTTCGCTCATCAGATAAACAGGAGGCTGATAGTTGAACAACCTTTTTTCCGTATCCAACGCATAATAAATTTGACGTATGTTCGACTCATCGGATATAAACACGGAAAGAGGTTGGCCATAAGTACAAGAGCCAATGCCGAAACGGCCTTTGTATTGCTGGAGATATTGCCGTATTTCATTCAATAACGCAACATTATGCTCGGCAAAATAGTCGTATATCTGGGCCTCATTCTCCAATCCAATTTTGAACGACGGATACTTATTTAACCAATCAATTGCATTTCTGAGCCTTTCCTGAAAGTGGTCATCTCCCCACAAAATCAAGCCTCCATGGTCATAAGTCAACATGTAAGTGGTATCGTTCACCTTCGGCGCTCTTTGCGCATGGACGGCAATAATTGACATGCAAGCGATAATACAGCAAAAAATGTATTTCTTCATGGGATTATATTTTAAAAGTGATGTTGATGTAAATTTACATTATTTATTAATTATCAATGATTTATATAAACTGATAAGCTAAATTATTTCGTCATTGCAAATCAGAGGAGAGCAAAGGGATTGCTTCGCTATGCTCGCAATGACGTATTTATTATTGTTTACTATCCAAACCCTCCCGTCATTGCGAACCCGAAGGGTGAAGCAATCTCAAAGATCAAAAACGGAATGGCAAGAAAGTCAATTACCAATCCTTTATTTCAGTCCACAAATCATTCCATTGAGGATTCATACCGTTGATTAATTCGTTTTTTTTGTGACGACTCCCTCCCTTTATTCGTTTTTCTTCAGCAATAGCCTCTTCAATGCGAGAGAATGCTTTATAATAGATTAATTTGGTACAACTATATTTAGAAGTAAAACTTTTAGAATGTTTACCGGTTTTATGCTCATATACCCGTAATAGCAAATTTGATGTCATTCCGGTATACAGGACTGTATGGTTACTATTAGTCATTATATATACACATCCTCCTCTTTTCATACTCATTTTGAGATTGCTTCGCTACGCTCGCAATGACGCGTTTATTTTGTTTACTGTCCCAAACCATCCGTCATTGCGACGGTGAGGTACGAGCCGGAAGCAATCCATATATTTACAAGGAAATTCGTAAATACTAAACGCCATTGTCTCAGATTATTCCGCTATGTCTGCCTGTTCGATATATAACAGATATAAATCGTATTAAATACTTTAAATGGTATTATTTGATTTTTTTATTTAAACAAAGCATCAATATAACCCAGACGGATCTTTCCAAGTCGTTGCATCTTCGAGTTCTGTATCAGTATATCTTTTCGCCGGGGCTTTAAAGCCTGCTGCAACAAATTTTTCTTTCAATTGAGCCAAATTCGTAAATGGCTTTTCGCCGTCCCCCCAGAAAATATTGGTCATAACTTTCCAATAGCCGCTTAAATCAAAACAAGCCGCTTTCCATTGGCGGGGATACTTTTTACTTAAATCTTTGACCATATCAAAACAAATAGCCATATAAACCGCACGCGCTCTTTCTTCTCTATTGCCGTTAAGCAAGTTGTTGGTAATTTCTTTTTCCAACTCACTTTTCAATTGTTGTTTCTGATTCTCAAGAGGCGTAACCATAATAACCGGAGCAGGATTTTCTATAGGAATTTCATAAACAAGTACATTGCTGTTTATAAACCTTCTACCACCATTCTTTTCATTCACCACTTCAAATAGTTCGACGATCCGGTCTGCAAAACTGGTTATTGTTTCATCCATAGGCATATGGTCGCGTGTAGTATTCTTATACCGGTCAACGATCATCCAACCTTCGCTGAGCATTTTACGATAACCGTATACAGTACCCACAATGGTACCAACAGTGGCAGCATTACAATCGGCATCCCATCCCATATTGAATGATAATTTCACGGTTTCGGCGAAATCGCCTTCGCCATACAACAGGGCAGCGATAATGGCGCCGGTATTCAATTCGGTACCATTCTTGTCACGCATTCCGCCTCCTTCCTGCATATACTTTTCCTTTAATAAACGACGTGTATTTCTCCAATTATCAGGATATTGGCCATGCCACTTTTTCACATCTTGTACAATTTGAAGCGTTTTGCTTTTAGGATCAAGCGCTGCGATACCAGCATCAAGTATTTTATTCATATCCTTTTCGACAAACGCCATCGAAATCATAGAAGTAAAAAGCTGTGTGGTTTGTGCCGGTTCTCCGTCAATAGCCACTGTGGTGTAATTCAACCCGATTTTTGCAGCTGTTTGAGGCATCGCCGGAGCGATCAGCCCAAATGTTTCCGACAGAAACTGTCCCGAAACATTGAACTCCGACCAAGGATTTAGTGAAACATAACCTGTATAGGGCGGTTTTATGTCGATATCCATCAGGAAACGGGCATAACGGTTGGCGCACCATATCCTCCGGTTGATCCTTTCTTTCCATAAATCAGCAATCTCATCTGCCGACAAAAACACATTCTTTCTCTTTTGCATTTCTACGACATATACCCACTCGAAATCGGTATCATCATCGGTCCATGCCCCGGTAGGAAGCGAAGGTATGTAGTTTTTTACATTTCCCGGTTCATTGATATACTGCATTTCATGGGGGATACCGTTTAAATTACCCAGTATTTGCCCCAATAATCCGCCTCTGATTTTATCTATAATAACCTCTGCCGGTATTTGCGATGGATGTGCTTCGGAAGAAGAAATAGCAATATTTAACGAATTAGCCGACAGAAAAAGCGACATAAAAACAGCCAATCCAATTGCACCTCTTATTTTTTTCATAGTTTATTTAAATACAATTAGATACCCAGAATATTGTTTTGCTAAAATAGTTAATAAATCATAAAAAGCAAACATAACCCGAAGGTTATTTTACAAATTGAATGTTACCAGTTGCTCTTCATTAACATCTGTTCCGATCACTTCTCCGCGTGCTTCATCCACGTATAAGCCCGTAATATAACGGTCTAACTCATATCGACGGACAGGGTTGCCTTCCAAATCGAATACATGGATGTAGTTGCCGCCTTGAAAAGTAATTTCACGACTTAAGACTTTTTTGTATTCATGTCCCCAAAAAAGGGCATAGATATGTTTCTCTCCTACAAAAACATCGCTATAACCCAAAATACCGTTTGGATAAGCCCAATTTTCCTTAAATGTACATATGGGTTCACCTCCTGCACCGATAATAACTTTTGTGCTACCCGTGCGAAGATTATATATTTCAAGCACTTCCCCGAATTGTGTGGTCAAAACTACAATTTCATTATGAGGATTGCAACCGATAAACGCCCTCCATGCAGACCACAAAGCAATGTCAGAAATATCAGTCGTTTTTTCTGTTGCAGGTATTTTTCCTATTTCACGAATAATTTTTCCGTGATGATCCACAAGGTGCAACCGGGATTGGCCGTAAGGATCAGGAAAGACAAACACGGAATCATTATATAGCGCAAAGTCTGTATAATATGGCGCGTCATCGGGGAATTTAATCAACAGGTCGAATTGTCCGTTCTCTGAATCGTATGTGTACATTTTTCGCCCATAATCGTCCAATACATAAATTAGCCCGCTTTCTCCAACGGCAACATTCCCGATACCGATCAACTCATCAGGTGCTTTACCTTTTCTGGCAAAAGACCTAATAAATTTCATGGACGGATATTCAAACTCTTGACAATAGAATTCAATGGGGTGTAAATTCATAACATACAGGGTCGAGTTAAATAATTTGACCCTATATGGATACTTCATGTAGACACTGTCAAAATTCAGTTGGCTTGTAGTAACCGCAACCGTTTCAGGAAATTTAGCAACATGACTCTCAGAGCAGGCAGTGAGTAAAGCTAATAGAATAAAAAACCCGATGACACTTAAATTTTTCATTTATCGGCCTATAACCCATTCGGCTTTTCTGTCTCTACAATCAATATTACCACTCCCGAAACAATCACCTTCTTCGCTTTCACCTTGCGCCAATGCTTCCACATTGTGCAAACAAACGTCATTATTATATGTTTCGCCAAATTTTAAATTGACGTTAATTGCAATAACCGTCACCAATAGGGCAAACAACATACCTACACCCCAAAGCATTACTTTTTTCATATCTTTTATGTTTAATATAGATTACAAAAATAAATAAATATATAAGAATTTTGCTACAATATGAATTGATTTTTCTTTTTCTGAATAAAACAAGATATGTTTATTTGTATAACTTTGTGGTTTATATGCCAAATACAATTTATGAAGGCTATACATAAGGGATACATAAAATGCTTAGGGGTATTGGCTTTAACTGCTGCTCTTATTGCTTTGATTTTCTGGACAACGGGTATGTACCGCTCTTCTAAGGTGAACTATTTGCAAACCGCGGATCAATGTTTGGCAAAAGCGGCTGATGGGGAATTAAGAATGCGTATTTTTTCACTTGGGGATAAATTTATAACATGGACTGAACCGTCTACAGATACGTCAACCTATATTACCAAAACGATTCGTTCAAAAGATACTGTTATTTATGTACATGTTAGAAGGGATGACCCTACTGCCATGACGAAGATCAGGCAGTTTTATTTTCATCTGGCAGGTTGTCGATTGAATCCTTCGGATGTAGATAGTTTGTTCAAGGTTTGTATGACCCAAAATCATTTACCCACAGAAGCAAGCTATGTGGAACTCATTGATTTTAAAAAGAACAGTCTCATTTCGAGCAATGCACCGGAAGGCGACCTCTCCGGGTATATTGTATCGAATACTGACACGCTTGATATACTTAAAACACTTGGATTAAGGGTTTACATAAAAGCTCCCGCCCAAGTGATCTTACGCCCTGTGATGGCGCAGTTCATTTTATCAATCGTTTTGTCCATCATCGCATTGGTGTCTACACTTCTTTTAGTCAGGAATATTTTGCATTTACGTAAGGAAGGATTTCACATTTTAAGCAAAGTAGCACAAACCCTCGACCGGAATGCGATTATGACCGCCATACAGATGAAAATAACTGCTGATGAGATGATAAGGTTAAGGGAAAGAACGGAACAGGATGAAGCATTCGAGCGGCTCTACGAACAATTGCACGATGCAAACAGTACAGCGGGAAGGCTTTGGCGGTATCTCGACAATGAAGAAGGTAAAATTGATCTCCATAAATTTCCCATCAAAATCAAACCGGTCTTTGATGAATTGAAGGCGCAATTTGAGCGGATAGAACATAAAAAAGTCTCGGTATCGGTACGTTATGATAATGTTGATATCATGTTAAATACCGATGAACTCTATTTTAGTTGTATTATAGAGGAACTAATGAGAAATGCCGTTAACTTTTCGGATGATCCAGTACATATCGATATTAGAGTTCAACAAATTGAAAATAAAGTGGTTATTTTTGTCCGGGACAATGGCTGGGGAATACCCAAAGATGAACTTGCAGCCGTATTCCAATTTCCACACAGGATTAAGTCTTACGTTTCAAAATTGAAAGACGATCGTGGGGTAGGGGTAGGATTAAGTTTCATAGAGTCTTTTATCGGTTCGCTTGGCGGGTCAATCTCTGTTATAAGCGTAGAAGGCGATTTCACCATATTTGAATTGGTTTTTCCACAGACGCAAGCAGATCTCAACCTGATTCAATCCATACGTAGTGTATACCGAATTAATATGACGGATGATGATTTGGAAGATTTCATCAAGAAAACGCCATAAAATTATTTACCACAAAGAACATTAAGAGTACAAAGAAGCTGCCTGAAATTTGAGTTTAATATGGATTACTACGTTGTTCTTGTATTTATAACAACATCAATATTACGCTATTGTGAGCAATAGCGAAGCAACTTAACGGTTATATGTCAGAAAAAGGATTGCTTCGCCTGACCAGCAGGTTCGTCATGTCGCAATAATCTTTTAGTATATTCAATGCACTCGGTGATTCAAAATTACTTCATCGGACATTCATCATCAAAATAAGGCCTTTCATCAAAATCAGAATACAACATGCGCACAAATCTTACATCTACGTGTTTTATTTTTAATTAACCAGATAACGAGAATTGATGCAGGCTGAATTAAAAACACAGAAAGAAAGAGC
Organism: Bacteroidales bacterium; assembly: GCA_031549585.1. Lineage (GTDB taxonomy): Bacteria > Bacteroidota > Bacteroidia > Bacteroidales > UBA4181 > JAIRLS01. The sequence goes on along the minus strand of JAVBPN010000088.1, from coordinate 11,038 downwards.
GATACTATGTTTTATTGTTCCATCCTCGCCAATCGTTGAATTGGGCAATGGGTGTGTTAAGTTGCAATATTTCCATCACGAATCTTCTAAAATTCTCATTTTTAGAAAAGAAATAAACGTTTATCAAAATGTTTCTACGATAATGAGTATTCTTAGTATCCAAAATGGTGATTTAATCATGAATTCATGTACCGAAGAAACAAAACATGGTGAAATCATTACCTACTATTATGGATATCCATATATTCGCTTGCCTGAGGCAAACAGACCTGCCATTTGGGATTATCAATTCTGCGAAAATATACACATGTATTGTAAATCGCAATTCAGCATTTATGAATTAAATGGCTTAGAACGTGATGCTCTTTTGGTAGAACGTAAAGTGGTATATCGAGACGAACAAATATCCCAATTCTACATTTCTACTGAATGCTATGTTGCAGAATATGGAATTGTCTACGAAGCAATGGCCGACCTTGTTACCATAGAATAGGCAGTCATATCAAATCCATTTTCAATTTTCAATTCGTCATTTTTCATTAATTTCTATGGCATATCTGCGCATACGGGCATATTCTGCATTTCTTCGTATCTTCCGTTTGCACAAAAGGCTGGTCGCTCAAGAAAATTTCCGACAACAAGTTATTAAAATTTCCTTCAAATTCTTCAGCTACATCCCGATAGTTATCAATCGGCGATTCTTTCGAAAATCCAATCTTTGAATTATACCTATCCGAAAACAAATCTTTAATCAAATACAATTCTGAACGAATATGTTGATATTCCGGATAGGCCATTCGCATCATATAGGCATAAGTCAATGTTTGCATAGCCGCATGGTTGCCCTTGCTCCGGTCAAACAACTCATCAATACTTTTAAAATAAGGTTTGGCATTACCTGTTTTATAATCAATCACCCGAAGCGTACCTTGTATATAATCGAGCCGGTCGATATATCCGCGCATATTCAATAAAATCTCCTTATCCTCGGAACAAACAGGTATTTGTAATATGGTTTCCTTTTCCAAAGCAATAATTTCAAAAGGGGCAGCCGATTGGTCGATCTCCAAAATCTTATCAATGTACTTCAACAGCACTTCTTTAACAATAATATTCCGTCCAGTGATATCTTGATCTGTTACCAAACCGGTATGAAAATACTCTTGCGCAAAAGCCTGTAACAGCAATTGATTGATTAGTTGCCGGTCGGCACGCAACCGGCCAATTTCTGGTTCGGTCACAGCTTTTCCTACAAAGGACTGGTAAATCAACTCCATTGTTTTGTGAAGCAGCAACCCAAACACAGATGGATCAATCTCATCCATCACCTTTTCCGACTCCGATAATCCTTCAATGTATCGAAAATAAAAACGGAGCCTGCAATCCAAATAAACATTCAAGGCAGTGGGAGAGAGGATGGCTTTATCTTCGCTTTCGGCATAATAGCGGCTCAAAAGGTTTTGAATAGAATCATTGCGTTCTTTCACTATTTCCTTTCCCTGATCAATGCTCACACGGAATGTCACTTTCCGTTCATGTATATTAAATGGTGGCTCATAAATCAATTGGGTAAGATAACGGCTTCGTTCACCTGTGTTGGCGTCATTGCTCGCCGAATTATAGATCAACCGTATATCTTCAGCCCTTTGTAGCAAACGGTAAAAATGATAGGCATTGATTGAATCATAATGATCAAGCGTGGTCATGCCGAATCCTTGCCGCAAATGATAAGGAATAAACGATTGTTTATTCTGAGATTTCGGATAAATCCCCTCGTTCATAGAAAGAACGATCACCCGTTCAAAATCAAGCACCCTTGTCTCGAGCATCCCCATAATTTGAAGGCCTTTAAGCGGTTCGCCGCTAAAAGGTATCTTTACTGATGACAATATTTGCCGAAGTAGCCGGCAAAATGTCTTCAATTCCATGTCAATCTTGTTTTCGATCAGGATGTTACCCATGCGTTGCAATGTGGTATACAAACAAAACAAGTATTCCAATTGATATAGATCATTCTCCGTATCATAGGTTTCAAGCGCATCTTCATTGATGTTTTGTTCACTCCGTTCCTTTCTATAGCCAATAATGACAGCAACAATCCCAGACAAATATTCCAAAAAACTTTTTGCATCGGCACATTTTCGGAATATAAGCTGTATCAATGAGTGTTCGGGTAAATCGGATGCCGGCACATAAATTCGGTTGTGTGCAACAATGGATTGTACAGCGGCATTTGCTTCATCCGGCATAATATCCTGAATGTATGGATGATGAAGTAATAATGTCGCATCGTTGTGATAAAACTTATCTCCGTCGGCATATCGGCGAATATTCAGTTGTAGGGATGCCAGACGTTCAAACAGGCTGTTGGCGGGAGAATATACAAACGGATATCCCATAGTAATATTGATATCCTTGATTCTTTCAGGTATAGAAGAAAGTATGGGTGACAATAAATGTTCATCGGTCAGCACAATGGCCGTTTTATCCCAATCAGTTTCAGCAGGGAATTGATCGAGTATTTGCCCTGCTAATTTTGCCTGCCCAGAATTAGATGGAACAGATACAATTTCTATATACTTGGACTGTTTGGTCAAATTTTGGGAATCAAAATGCCATTCCGGTGGAAATTGACGGATATGATCCCGCATGAAAGCGCCGGCTTCATGCCAATTATTATCCAGATAATAGTCATCATAATCCCAGAAAAACATAGCCTTGCCTGAATTTTGCAGATGTTTAAAAAGCTGTTTTTCACATGCCGACAACGCATTAAATCCAACAATCGCATACTTTTCAAAAGGCATTTCTTGATGTTTGCCCTTACGAATAAGAGATGCCGCTTCTCTAAATATCATTCCTTCGTAACCCACTGATTTTTCTTGAAGCCGCATCTTGAATGATTCATAAATCGGATATAGCAAAGTCCATAATTTCTCAAATTCTGCTTCCAGGAGACCTGTTTTATTTCTTTTAAATTCTTGCCAGAAAATACGAATAGCTTCTTTCTGCTTCTCCGACAGGTAATCGGAAGAATAATCTATCTCTTTGATGTCATTAACATTGCGAAACAAATCTTGAGCGTCGACCAAATTTTTGTCCACATCATCAAAATCCGACAAAAGCATTTCTCCCCAAAAATAAAAATCGTCAAAGCTCTCCTTCATTGGATGATGCTCCATATAAGATTGATATAAATCAAACACCAATGAAAGATGGTCGGCTTGTGACAATCCTGATATTTCTTCCATCAAAGCATTTACAGAACGAAAAGCCGGAGCCCACACCGGCCTGTCGATTAATTGCGAAAGATATTTTTTGAAAAATAAACCGGCCCGGATATTGGGAAAAACAATACAGGTATGTTGCAAATCATTACCATATAACTTATGGAGGTAAAAAGCCACTTGTCCCAAAAAACTTTTGGATATGTCGAAATGATTCACAGCAAACAAATTTGATGACGCAAATTTACAAAACTATTTGAGGTATACACTATCGCTTAACGGCACATAACACACGGTGTACAATGATAATCTCATATATAACCACTGCAAAACCTATATTTCTGAAATGTTTAATTTTCAACTTTCAATTCTCCATTTTTCATTATTTTATGGTATAATTATTGATAGTAAGTCATTTGAATAATTTTTTATGGGGTATTTGTTTTAGAAATTTATTTCACTACTTTTGACAAATTTCCTATTATCAAAACGTTAAATATATAATATGTAGATTATGAATAGATTGCATCGGAGGGATTTTATTAGAACCTCATTATTTGGTGGACTTGCTGCCGCATCAATACCTGCTTACGCTATGGATGCTTGGAATGTGCAAACGAAAGTTGCTATCGACACAAATCCTAAAGTGTCGCTCGTAACTGGAAATGGCCGTGCAGATATGGCATTCCGTGCTTTACAGCCTTTTTCAAAAGAAATTGCACAAGCCGTAGGTAACAGGCGTATCGTCATTAAGCCCAATTTAGTTTCATCATCCATTCAATTGAGTGCTATTCACAAGGACACAATTGAAGGTATCCTGGAGTTTTATAAATCAATCAATAAGCTCGAAAATATTGTTATTGGTGAGTCTGCGGCTGATGGCCCTACCATGGCAGCATATGACAACTATGGCTATATTCCAATCGCCAACAAATACAAAGTAAAATTGACCGACTTGGATGAAAATCCTTCTCAACTTCTTTATGTAATGGACGAGTTGGATGTTCGTCCGAAACCTGTAAGAATGTCTTCATTATTGATGGATCGCAACAATTTTGTTATGTCGGTTGCTCGTATGAAAACACATGACCGTATTGTTGCAACTTTGACATTCAAAAACGTAGCAGTAGGTGCTCCCATCAAAGATCCTGGATTTGGTTTTGGAAGAGGCCGTCAAATCGGAACAAAATCAGACAAAGCTATTGTTCACGGTAATGGATTCAGGGGTATTAACTATAACCTGTTTAATATTGCATACAACATTCGCCCCGACCTGTCATTTATTGATGGTTATGACGGAATGGAAGGCGATGGCCCAACCAACGGAACTGTGGTTGACCACAGAGTATGTGTTGCCGGTTTGGATTGGTTATCTGTTGACCGCGTGGGTGTTGAATTAATGGGTATTGATCCTGCAAAAATCGGATATATGAATTTCTGTGCTGATGCCGGAATGGGACAATTTGATATCAACAAAATTGAAGTTGTTGGTGAAAAAATAGCCAACCATATCAAGACATATAAATTGTCAAGAAATATCGACAAACAGTTGCAATGGATGACTCCTGTAAGAGAAAGAGGAGAATCCTTATACTAAACAAAAGAAAAAGGGGATGGACAAAATCCACCCCCTTTTTATATTTAAATAATTAATCAAACCAATTTTTATTAAGTTATACGATGAAGACACATTGTTCTTTTCGCCATATCATGTTATCATGTATCTTGTTTGTTGCTGCAACTACAATAGTTAATGCACAAATTGAAGTTTCTACGCTTGCTGGCAATGATTCCAAAGGATCATTGATTGCAGCCATCAAATCTGCCAATACGCAAAAAGCTGATCCGGCAAAACCCGTTACCATTCGTTTTGCTAAAAAATTAGCAGGTGAAATCGTTTTATCCATGGACTTACCTTCAATTGAAAATCATATCTCTTTTGTAGGGAACTTGGAAAACGGCAAACCAACTGTAACCATTAACGGATCTGTTAATCCTGCAATTAACGAAGGTTTAAAAGGTGGCGTTAGCCCTGGTTTCAGGCTTTTTGTAGTCAGTGCAGGCAAAACTGTTTCTTTTGAAAACCTGCATTTAGCAAAGTCAAACAAAAGCGGTATTACCAATAACGGTGGTAATGTAACCGTAAAAAACTGTATGTTCACCTACAACATGGGAATCGGAAGCATACACGGTACTGCAGGTGCTATTCAAAGTGAAAAAGGAAATTTGACTGTAATCGGTTCTTATTTCTATTACAACACGGGTGGCGTTGGAGGTACTGACGGTGGTGTTGGATACGGTGGTGCTGGATGTATCAACGTAATCAACGGAAATGCTGTTGTTATCAACTCTTCTTTCTTCGAAAATGAAGGTGGATTTGGCGGTGTAGGCGTAGGTAGCGTAGGTGGCCCAGGTGCAATCATGGTACGTGAAGGTAATGTTTCTATGGCTAACTGTACAGTTGCTGGAAATTTCGGTGGTGGCAGCATTGTTACTGGCGCTTCTGGCGGATTTGTTATGATTGATGGTAGCATGTCTATCCTGCAATCTACTATAGTTGATAACTTAGGTGGTGCCGGATTGGGCGGATTTGACGGAGTCGATTTCTGCAGTGGTGGTATCCATGTCTTGGCAGGAAAGCTTATTTTAGGCGGCGATATCTTTGTTGGAAATAACAATGGCGCTGACGAAGCCACAGACATTGAATCACAAGTGAGTGGTGAAGTACGTTCTTTGGGCCGCAACCTTTATAGTGTAGCCAAAGTAGAAGTAAACGCCACAGGCGACGTAAAAGGAGCTACTTTAAAAGATGTAGTAGCAACCAACGCTCAAGGAAAATACAAATCTGAAGTCACTTCTGGATTCCTTCCAACAGTTGCTTTAACAGCAAGCAGCCCAGCTAAAGGTAAGAGTGTTGCTGTTACCAGTGCATCGTTTAATCCTGTTTCTTCAGGTGATGCCAATGCGAAATTCTTTGATGAAGCATGGGGCAAATACGGCTCTTTATTGCAAGCTGATCAAAACGGGAAAAAGAGAGCTGCCAGTCCAAACATTGGAGCCATTGAATAAATAAGTTCACAAAAAGGTTGCCCTCGGGCAACCTTTTTGTTTTTAACAAATTCTCTTAGCAGGTTTCAAAAAACTGTTAGATGTATAGCCAAACTAAACATTATACTAATAATACAAACATCATGAAAAAGTATATCTTGATTCTATCCATTTGCCTTATTGCTATAGTAAATGAAACTGGTGCACAAACGGATAATCAGCAAAAACAATTACATTATTGGAATGATATTGATGGATATATCAAAGAACAATCCCGTCAATCCTTTCTGTTGATTGATCAAATACTCAACGAAAATCCGCCTACTACCAATCTATCATTAATTCGTAAATCGGCCTTGTTCAATATGGACGCCATTCTTCACGATCCAAGGCTTGACAACAACGAAGTGCTTTACGAATTTCTGGATATTCGGATAAAGAAAATCAATGAAGCATTGAAAAAACCGGTGGGTGAGGGTTTAATGATTTACAAACTTTACAATGATGCTTTTATCATTCGTACCAAAAGCGTTACAGTGGCTTTTGACCTGTTCAGAGGTGGCCGCGCCAACGAGAAGCCACTCATTTCTGATGCCTTAATAAATGAAATAGTGAACCAATGTGATATCATGTTTGTCACACATGCGCACGGAGATCATGCAGACAAAGTTGTTGCTGACATGTTTACAAAAACAGGTAAAAAAATAATTGTTCCTACCGGTTTATGGGAAGGTGTAAGCCCAAATATCAGGCAATTGAGGTCTGACCAAATCTTGGATGAAAAAATAGAATTAGGTAAAAACAAAGTGCTACAGGTTAAAATTATACCAGGGCATCAAGGTGCTTTAGCAAATAACATATATGTAGTAACTACTCCCGAAGGTTTCACAGTAGCCCATACCGGTGACCATGATACAAAAGCGGACTTTGACATGATTGCTAAAATCAAAGGGCGTCCGTCTGTTGATGTGCTATTTACCACATGTTGGTTTATCCCGCTTGAAGAATTGGTAAACCTATTTGATCCCCAATTACTCATCACAGGACACGAAAACGAACTCAACCATTCGATTGACCATCGGGAATCATATTGGCTGAATGATGTAAGGGCGGCCAAAGTCAATCAGAAAAAAGTCTTTATGACTTGGGGAGAAGCTTTTCGTTATAGTAAATGATTCGCTAAAATAACAAAACATTTATTATAGTGTTGATAATCAAATTTGAAGCAGATATTTTGATAAAAAATTATAGCATCATGATAAGCCATGACAATACAAGAACTATATAATAAGTTAAAAGAGTTAGGAATATCTGAGGACAAGTATTATCTACATGGCATTTATGGTTCTACCAATGACGAAGACAAACTCTCTCTGGGTATTAGAAAAGGCATTTATTCTGTAGAATATGAAGTTTACTTTAAGGAGCGAGGCGAAAAACATTCGACAAGATTATTTGCAAACGAAGATGAAGCCTGTTTGTATTTGTATAAGCGTCTTAAAGAAAATAAAGAGATAGAAGATAAATACCCAAGTCATCGCTAAGGAGGAAACAAACAGCCTTAACTAAAATGGTAGCCTCGGCTTTAAGTTTTTACAGATATTCCATATTATTAAAATAATCCATTGATTATGAAAATATAGGCTTATATATTTCAGGCTATATTTACTAACTGAAAATGCAATCCACAAAAGTTTTTAAAACCTTCTTTTCATTTATCATTTTCCATTCTCCATTATCAACTATCTTTGCAGGTTCAATAAAAGCGCAAGTAGCTAAAATCCATGCAAGATTTCACAAAAGGTACGCCTTGGAAGTTGTTGCTTCAATTTTCCATTCCGATGCTCATCGGCAATGTATTAATGCAACTATACAATGTAGTAGATGCCTATATTGTAGGTAATTACATTGGCACCAATGCATTGGAGGCTGTAGGAGCTTCCATGCCGCTCATATTTGCATTGGTATCATTCACCATTGGCATTGCAACTGGCTGTACCATAATCATATCACAATATTTTGGGGCAAAAGACTTGGTGAAAGTGAAGCAAGCCATTGATACAACAACCATTTTTGTTGCTTTGGCTGCTATATTGCTTACAATCATTGGGATATTGCTCTGCAACCCATTATTGAGGTTGGTCAGCACGCCGGAACATGTTTTTGGATGGGCTCGGACATTCTTCATAATCTCTATGTTGGGTGTGCTTCCTTTATTTGGTATCAATTGTTTTAGCGCTATCCTTCGCGGATTGGGCGATTCCAAAACACCGCTTTACTTCTTGATCATTTCTTCCATACTCAACATCATGTTGGTCATGCTTTTCGTTCCTGTGTTAGGGTGGGGGATAGCAGGAGCAGCTTGGGCTACGATAATTGCCGAAACTATTACGGTTGTTGCTTTGATCTTATGGCTCAATCGCATACATCCGATCATCCATATTTCTCTCCGGAATATCTCTTTCGATTTTGGGATATTCCGCAATAGCATACGCATTGGTTTACCCAATGGGATACAACAAATGTTGGTTGCTGTCGGGATGATGGCCATGTTGAAAATTGTCAACGAATTTGACCAAATCTCACAAGGTGTTTTGGCGGCTTATTCTGTCGCCGGACGTATCGATACGCTCGCTTCGGCTCCGGCTATGACATTTTCCATTGCCATAGCTGCTTTTGTCGGACAAAATATAGGTGCACAAAAACCTTACCGGGTACGCTACGGATTATATGCTGCGCTTGGTATGTCGGTATTAATCACAGTTGTAGTATCAATCATTGTAATTGTATTCGGGCATTCCATTATACATGCATTTGCTAAAGACGCGTCCGATGCAGTAATCGATATCGGGTATCGGTATTTACTCATTGTTGGTTCTTTTTATATTGTTTTCAACTCCATGTTTGTAATCAATGGGGTCATGCGGGGTGCTGGAGATACTTTAATTCCCATGCTGATCACGTTGCTCTCACTGTGGATAATACGAATTCCTGTAGCTTCTATATTATCCAAATATATTGGCTCTGATGGCATTTGGTGGTCTATACCGATCGGATGGGTTGTTGGCGCAATTCTTGCATATTGGTATTATCGTTCGGGTAAATGGAAAACTAAAGGAGTGGTAAAACCAGTTAATAATGCAGAATTGAAAATTGAAAATTGAAACGGCTGTAGTCAAAATAATGTTACTAATTTTATGGTTATTAAAAAATATAAAAAGATTTGCTCTTTTTTGCTAGAGAGCATCGGGCATAGCCCGATTTATTCATGCGAAGCATACCTTTTTGACAGAATTCCGTTCAAGCGGAGCGCGTTTATTTTGTCAAGCCCTTTTTGATTCTTTTTGGGGCGCCAAAAAGAATGAAGAAAGAGGATAAAATGCAAGCAACAACAAGAATTTAAACTAGAGCCATTAATATATATAGCTTAAAACCAATGGGATTATTTAGGAAAAGATAAATAAAATATAGTCACATGAAAAAAAACATTGCACTTCTTTTAGGTGGAGACTCTGCAGAGTCGGTCATTTCTGTCAAAAGCGCCGGATTGATGCTTCGTTTCCTTGATCACACCATCTTTGATGTATATCCCATAACCATCACAGGTAAATCATGGGTTTGTAATAAAGATGATCGGCAAATACCTGTCGATAAAAATGACTTTTCTTTGGAAATAGGCGGACAACGTATTTATTTTGATTGCGCTGTCCCCATGATACACGGTACACCTGGAGAAAATGGGTTATTACAGGCCTATTTGGAATTAATGCATGTTCCCTATACAACCTGTGATGTATTGGTTTCAGCACTTACTTTTAATAAATATGCTTGCAAATCATACTTAAATTCCTTAGGCATATTGTTCCCCAAAGGGAAATTGATCCGGAAAAATGAAAACATTAACGTAAGCGACCTTTGCGCATTCGTTGGATTGCCTTGTTTCATAAAGCCTAATAACGGTGGCTCAAGTTTTGGAATAACCAAAATAAAAGACAGTAAAGAGTTAGAGCCAGCTTTAGCTAAAGCTTTTGCTGAAGACGCAGAAGAAGTACTAGTTGAAGAATTTATACAAGGAACAGAAGTTACATGTGGCTTAGTGAAATTAAATGAAGAAATCACGGTTTTTCCCATCACCGAAATAGTCAGTAAAAAGGAGTTTTTTGACGTAGAAGCCAAGTATGATCCCAATATGTCTGAAGAAATTACTCCGGCACGTATCAGTAGCTCGTTAAGTGAAGACTGCCGGGTGTTATCCACAGCCATATATAAGCATTTGAATTGCCGTGGAGTAGTGCGTATTGATTATATTCTCCGGGAAGGAAAACTCTATTTTCTGGAAGTAAACACAGTTCCGGGCATGAGTGTTGCAAGCATTGTCCCTAAACAGTTAGAAGCAGCAGGGATGTCTATCAAAGAACTGTATTCCAACCTTATCAATGAGTCAATCAATCAAAAGGGTGGGAGAGAAGGGTAAAAATTGAAAACCAATAAAATGATCTATCAAAACGATATTGAAAATATCAAACTAATCGCCAGTGATTTGGACGGAACTTTACTTAATTCGAAAAGTGAAGTAAATGATCGATTCTTTCATATAATCAATAAATTAAAAGAAAAAAATATTTTATTCGTAGCTGCCAGCGGCCGACAATATTATAGTATTGTTGAAAAACTGGATCAGGTAAAAGACGATATATTTGTCATTGCGGAAAATGGTGGCTATGTTCGTTACCGTGACGAAGAAATGCTGATACAGGGCATCG
>JAVBPN010000066.1:0-8241 GCA_031549585.1 Bacteroidales bacterium | reverse complement strand
CGATACGCATGTGGGCGATACCATCATTGGTATCAAGGGACGTGTAGGGTTTGAAGCCGCTGCGCCGCTTATTTTGATCAAAGCACACCACTTACTTGAAAAACACGTGTTGACAAAATGGCAACAATATTGGAAAGATCAATTGGCCAATTGGTACGGTATGTTGTTGCACGAGGGCCAATATCTGGAGCCGGTGATGCGTAACATTGAAAAATTTATGGATGACAGCCAGAAATATGTGAGCGGTAAAGTAAAAGTGGTATTGCAACCTTACCATTTCGAGGTATTGGGCATTACATCCGAGCACGATTTGATGAATGCTAAGTTTGCTAAATATGGCGAAGAAAATACAGCATTCACCGGAGATGATGTCATCGGGTTTACCAAGATTTTGGCCAACCAAATGAAAATATATGGTGCGGTCAACAAAGAGTTCTAGTCATAATTGACGAGGGGGATTGTCCTATTAGAAGGGTTCAATCTGAAACATAAACTCAAAAATATTAATTCAATGCAAGACGAACTTCATATCAAATTAGAAAGCTTGAAGCAGTCACTTAGCCAATTGGGAAGTGTGGCGATTGCCTTTTCTGGAGGGGTCGATTCTACTTTTCTGTTAGCTGTGACGCATCAGGTTTTAGGAGATCAGGTCCTTGCCATTACAGCCAGCTCAAGCCTATTTCCAGTACACGAGATGAACGAGGCCATTGCTTTCACTGCCGAACGGCATATTCGCCATGAAGTATGCAATGTGGATGTTTTTCAGATTTCCGGATTTATTGATAATCCGGTGAATCGTTGCTATTTGTGTAAAAAAAGCTTATTCACTAAGTTTGTAGAGGTTGCAACGAATTATGGGTTTGTGCATTTGGCTGAAGGCTCAAATACTGATGACGAGGGCGACTATCGTCCCGGAATGTTGGCAATTCAGGAACTTAGCGTGCTTAGCCCATTGAAAGATGCGGGATTGAGCAAGGCGGATATCAGGCAACTGTCTGAAGAAATGGGGTTGCCCACATGGCAGAAGCCTTCATTTGCATGTTTGGCTTCGCGGGTACCTTATGGAGAAATCATTTCACATGAAAAACTCAAAGCGATTGAGGTTGCTGAACAAGCATTATTTGAAATGGGATTCAAGCAAGTGCGTGTACGTCATCACGGTAACTTGGCCAGGATCGAATTAAATCCGGAGGAAATCGATAAATTGTTAGATCCGGCTGTACGTCAGAAAATAGTTACAGCAGTTAAAGAAGCTGGATTTACTTATGTGGCTTTGGATCTTCAAGGCTATCGTACGGGAAGTACCAACGAAACGCTTTGATTTGAATTTGTGTGCCACTGACAGGGGCAACGTCCCTGTCAGTGGTGAACCACACCGAACCGGCCACTATTAGCTGCCGATCCAACATTACGTCTTGACGTAACACTAACTCCCAATAACTCACTTTTATTTACTGATAGGCAATTTGCTTAACTGTTTGATACTTTCTATATCAGAATAATCATATTGGTATATCCCATCATCAGCTATCATCATCAGCGTGTGATTGAATGGTATGACATCAAACCCATCCATGCCTGAATAATGGGCTAAACGATTGGCCAATAAGGTCTGTGGGTCGGATGCATTGAAGATTTTTAATCCGTCATCACATAAAAATAATGTACCATTATCAATACCCAAACCTTTGGGATTGGTCATTCCATATGTTACCAAGTGCTTGGGAGATTTTACGTTGCTTACATCCAATATGATTAACTCGTTGGCATTTTGACCACAAAAATTGCCTGAATGAATGGTGACATATGCAATATCGTCTTCTACTACAACAGGGTCACATCCCAATATATGCATGGTCCAGGATTGATATTCAGGTTCTATGGGATTTTTCACAGAGTAAATAACCATTCCTGTAGGAGTACCCATAAACATATTATCTTTATAACTAAAGATGGTTTCAATGTTATAACCGATATAGATATTTTCTACAGCTTTTTTCGGTTGAGTGCCACTTATATCAAAGATACTAAGGTTGTTGTTGATGATCGTATATAAATAATCCTCATATAAAGTAAAACGAGACATGGAACCATTGATTCCAAAGGATTGATTGGAACTTGCAGAACTTGCGCTTGCATACATCATGTCGCCACTACAAGACGTAATGCCACTATTATCATAATGGATGGTTTGTGTCTTTTCTTTAAGTTCCCAACCAATAATAATTCCTTGGTTGCCATCATAATTGTAATATGAGAAATCTGTACCATAACTATTTTCAATCGCAGGCAATGCATTGGGAAAAACATTTTCCAACCGGCCTTCCAGTTTTGGATGTGTCGGATCATCTATATTGAACCATACCAAATCAATATACGAATCGGCATAGAGCATTCCTTCGCGAATTGCGAGATCGGCATTGCCCATTAATTCAATAAAACCTATAATGGTAGGTTGGGAAGGATTGCGATTGTCAATAATATGTATCCCCTTCTCATTTTCCGAAATATATAGGTAGTCTTGATAAAAACATATTTTTCCGTAATTAGTGATAGACTGAGGTATGGATATCACTTCCACTGATTTACGGAAATCTGCAGTCGACATGAAAACCGGTTCATTGACTTTGTAGGTCACAGTTTCATAAAATTTGTCTTGACACCCTATAAGGGAGAGGACTAATCCCAAGCCAAGAAATAATAATCCTTTTTTCATAATATGAAGTTTTTGATATTAAAACATATAATTTAATCCGGCGTTAATGCCCACAGTAAGAGGCCAATCGGAACGAATGCTGGTTGGTTGGTTATTGTCAAAGTAATACGATACCCTTGGTTCCAAATAAAGACCGAAACCACTATCAAAACAATAATTAATCCCAAATGCACCATTGAGAGAGTATTGAAGCCCATCGATAGATGTTTTGGTGGTGAATTCGCGATCCTGATAACTTTGTGAATAGGTATCAATCGTAATATTTCTCAGCCCTTTTTCAATCATGCCCCCGGCTGAGACATAAAGCTTCCAGTTGGGATTGCTTGTCCATACATATGCCACGATATTAGCAGGAATTCCCAAATAATGAAGGCGTTGCCGAAGTTCATGTGATGAGCCCTCATATATGTATTTAGCTGAAAGGTAAGTATATACCAATCCGCTTTCAATAGCCCAGTGTTCATTCAAGCTTTTACGGACTGTTATCCCAACAGATAATGGCACATTGTACTGTACATCTTTATAATTTTGAGGCACATCATTTTTTATTGCATATCCTGAACCTGAATTTGGTAGAAATCCGTCAGACCCTTTAATATCAGCATAATACATTTCACTATTGTCAGGACTTCCTCCACTTGCTGTTCCAAAAGCGGCTGCTAATAACCATTGATTTTGTTTTTTTGTTGTGGGAGAATCTGAAATTTCATCATCATATAAACTTATTGTGTTGGTAATGTGGTGATCAGGTGTTGTTTGAGTAATTTTTTCTTCGGAATTTTCTTCGGCAATAATTTGATTTTCTGAAAATCCAGAATCCTCTAAAAGGAAAGGTTCCATTTCGTATTTAGGTGTATATATCTGTTGGTCGTGGAATATTTGGGGCTGTGCAGCAGTGTATAGTGAAGGTGTTGTCAAAGTCTTTGTACTTGAAATTGTCATTATTGTTTCTGATGATAAAGTGTTCTGTTGGTCAGCTTTATCAGTCGGTTGCTCATATATGGTGGCAGTCATATCCACAGACACATCACCCACAGGTTGTCCCGTGAATAACAATAATGTGACAGTTGCTGCGGTTGCCGTAGCCGTTGTAACAGCGCCCCATAACCACATCTTTTGTACTTTCTTTTTACCCTTCAATCGCTGTTCTATTTTATTCCAGGCATTGTCATCGATTGGTGTTGGATGATTTTCAAGTTTTTCCCGGAACCGTTGGCCGAAAATATCAGGGGGATCTAAATATATCATTTTGCAAGACATTTATATTCAAATGGGTATAAGTTTGATAGTTCGCGTTGGAGCATTTGTCGTGCCCGGGTATATTGCGAACGTGATGAACCTTCATTGATGTGTAACATCCCGGCAATCTCTGCATGAGAATACCCTTCAATAGCATACATATTAAATACAATACGAAATCCTGGTGGGAGCTGTGCAACACATCCCAGCAGTTCATCAGCGGAGAGTCGCTCCAATACAGTACAATCATGACTTTCTGTTTGAATATCGTTCATATCAATACTGAATTTTAACGCATTGCTACGGCGGAGATGTTCAAGAGCGGTTGTTACGAAAGTACGACGTATCCAACCGGCAAATGATCCGGTTCCCGCATAATGGTGAATTTTGGTGAATACCTTGATAAAGCCATCATGCATCCAGTCACGTGCAAGTTCTTTATTGCCCGCGTAACGTAAACACACGGTCATCATAAGCGGAGCGTATAACTCATATAACTTTTTTTGAGCCCACGCTTCACCACGCACACATCCCTCAACCAACAGCTGTTCGTCCATTCTTTTGTTCTATTATGATAGATGCAAAGTCATCTGAAAACGCTGCATGAAATTCAAATATTTTTTGCAGATTATTAAAAATAATTTATAAATGATTGATATTTATAGTAATATATGATGGGGATTTTAAAATAAATTCCTTGACAATTATATTGTTGCAGAGTCATTAAAAGTTATTTACAACATTAACTTTGGCTGATATTAATCTTGACGAGTTGTTTGTTAATGCTGATTCAGGCTTTGATTCAAAAAAATCGGGAAACATGTTCGAAGTATTGAATATTTGTCAATGTTGATTTCGATATGGGAATAGAGATATTGATAATGACAAATATGTTGATTTTATTAAGAAAAATTCGCAAAATTAAAGGGCTTCTTTAAAACTTTTTTCCTTAGAATGCGTATAATATTAGTGATTTAATATTTTTGATAAGGTTATTTGATTTAATGGATAGGAAAAAAATATTAGCGATAGATGATGAGGAAAGTATTCGATTTATCATAGAACATACTCTTAAACAAGAATTTGATGTAATTTCTTTGTCTAATGGGCAGGAAGCACTTGATTTCTTAGAGTCGGGTAACTTTCCCGATTTAATCATTTGTGATTTAATTATGCCCAAAATAAATGGATTCGAATTTCTGGAAAAGATAAAACGTAGTGGTTTTTTTGATGATATTCCAATTATGATTTTGTCAGGTAGGGAACGGAGTAAAGATAAAATCAAATGCTTTGAAATGGGTGCAGAAGATTATGTGGTTAAGCCATTTGATCCAAGTGAAATAATTGCGCGGATTAATAGAAGGCTTGAGGTTCGCGAAAGGTTTTTGAGTCGAATAGGAACTTAAATAATGGAAAAAGATGTAAAAATCAATATATTATACATAGGCCATGATGATGCATACATAGAATCTCTTCAGAAAAGTTCATTGTTTGAGGTACACCAGGAACAACATGGTTTATTGGCGTTTTCATGGCTGACAAACAGCACATTTAAAGCATTTGAACCGGTTGATTTGCAGATTCTATCCTGTCGGTCTGACGTTCAGGCCATTGTTTGCGAAACAAGTCTTCCCGGATTGGATGGCTTGGGATTGTTTCAGGAAATGAGGAAATTCAATCTTGCCCAAAATATCCCTTTCATTTTATTAGCCGAACAGCATCATGACAGTCTGTTAAAAAAGGCGCTGGAGTTGAAGATTGGCGGATGTTTAAAAAAATCCGACAGTATAGAAAAAGTTTATGACAGGATACAGTACCTGAAGCACCATAAATATGGCAGGGTATCCCAATTCGAGGAGTCGGATAGTAAGTTTATGATTCCTTACCGGACGTCGTTTATCAAACGAGCTTTTGACATTACAGTTGCGGCTATAGCAATTGTTATTCTATCTCCGGTATTGCTGTTAACTGCTCTTGCTATTCGGTTGGAATCCAAGGGAACGGTTATTTATAAATCTAAGCGTGTTGGTAAGAATTATGATACCTTTGACTTTTATAAATTTAGGTCTATGTATCCTGATGCCGAGAAACGGTTAAAGGATATGACGCATTTGAATCAATATGCCCAAAACGATTCAGTTGAATTAATTTGTTCCGAATGCGCTAAATTACCCGAAGGAGAGCTTTGTTCTCCCGCGTACTATTATGACGGTGAACGTATTTGTGAACGATTGGCGTTGACACGTAGAAGTGCACGTAAGACTTTTTTAAAGATACAAAATGACCCTCGTATTACAAAGGTTGGACGTATTATCAGGAATACCAGTATTGATGAATTGCCACAATTATTTAACGTATTGAAAGGTGATATGTCTATTGTGGGTAATCGTCCGCTTCCGGTATATGAAGCGCATTCGGTTACAAAATCCCGATGGTCGAGACGTTTTCGTGCAGCTGCCGGCATAACGGGTTTGTGGCAGGTTGAACTGCGGGGAAATGGAGGTTTCATGTCAGAAGAAAATCGTTTTATCCTTGATAATATATATGCCCGTCAAAATTCATTTTGGGGAGATTTGGTAATTTTACTTCGGACTATTCCGGCAATGTTCCAAAAAACAGATGTTTAATATAAGTTAAAATGAGAATTATATATGTATTATTTTCTTTTGTTTTACTCTTGACATCTGCATTACATGCACAAGAGCTTACAACAGGAGAAAACAGAATCCCTAATGATTTGTCCAAACAGTTGCCAGCTCTGGATGCTTTAATTGATTCGGCTATGTTGCATTCTCCCGCAGTAAAATTAGCCGAATCAGATATTATTCTAAGCGGGTACGACCAACGTTTATCCAATAGGTCATGGCTTTCTTATCTTTTTATACAAGGTGATGGCAGATATGGTTCCGAGTACTTTATTAATCAGGATAATATTCTGTCTTCTATGTATTATATGAATGATAAACCGAGAATGATATATGGCTTAGGTTTGAATATACGTATGCCTTTGTCTGAACTATTTAACCGCAAAATTGCATCTAACAAAGCCCAAATCGGTGTTGAGCAAGCAAACTTGAAAAAAGAAGAAGTGACTCAGGCGTTACGGCAATTGGTTATTATCAAATATCATGAGCTGTTGCTGAAACAAAAGTCTTTAGAGATAAGAAGGGAAGCCATGGAAGTTGCAGATATGCAACTGGATATGGCTCAATTAGGGTTCAAAAACAATAAAATACCTATAGAGGATTATACTCAGGCAAGTCAGGTAGCTACAAAAGCCAGGCTTGAATATGAGGTTGAAAAGAGTGAATTTACAGTTGCATTGTTGTTACTGGAAGACATTGTGGGCATAAAATTTTTTAAATAAATACTGGATAACATGGATATTGTAAAAATCATACGTTTATTATTCAGACATTATAAAATTATTACAGCATCTACCATTTTTATGGGAGTGCTGGTCTTTTTGTTTACCATAAATTTTCCTAAAAAATTTGAATCAACAGCTTCCATTTATACAGGGATTGGTTCAGGGTATACCTTGGAATCAACGTTGCAGAATAGAATAGACTATAACGTAACCCGGTCTTCGTTTGATAATTTATTGAATATTATTAAGAGTAGGGAAACATTAAGTGAAGTTGGCTTGCGGTTGATAGCATTACATCTTTCCTTAAATCATGCTGATCCGGCTGTCATTTCAGCAGAACACTATGAAACTTTCTTAGGTTATCTTCCGACTTATATAAAGGAATTAGGAACCGGTTCTCCGGAGGAAATATATGAGAAATTAAGCTTGATAGCGAATTCTGACCCATATTTAATCGCTCAAATTAATTATGATATTCCATATTATAGTATCAAAGCGCTATCCGAAATAAAGGTAAGCAGGGTGATGAACAGCGATATTGTTGCACTGAATTATAAGAATGACGACCCCGGCATTTGTCAACATACATTGTCTATTCTTATTGATGTGTGTATAAGGAATTATAAGAAAATCAATGAGGGGCAAACCAATGCTGTTGTAGCTTTTTTTGAGGAACAATTGAAGATGGCCCAGCAAGATTTGGCTGCATCGGAAGAAAGATTGTTGAACTTCAATAAAGCATACAATTTGGTCAATTATAATGAGCAGACGAATGTGATTATTTCCCAAAGGGAAAATTTATTGAATGAATTATATAAAGAACAACAGAATGTACAGGCAGCAGAAGCCGCAATCAAGAATATAGAGATTCAGTTGGAGCAAAATACTCAATCATCCTTACGAAATAGCAGTATTT
>JAVBPN010000312.1:0-20237 GCA_031549585.1 Bacteroidales bacterium | reverse complement strand
CGGTAAAAGTCAAGAGAATCGGTCAGAGGCCAGGACCCTGTCAACGGAACACTTCCAAAACTCGAATAACTGATATGTTCCACACAAGGCAATTGTTCGAAATCTCGAACGGCTGCTTTAAATTCCGTATAAAGATCTTTTAATTCTTCGTCATCAACCGAAATATCGTCAAGAAAATCATATCCCACAATCGCGACATCACGAAATGTTACATTTCCCGGTTGGTAATATTGTTTCAATCTACCGGAAAGAGTCGTAAAACAAAATAACATAACAGCAAACACCAACATTTGCTCTATGTATATCCAAACCGTTTTTCTCCGCCGATTCCACAATAAAGTCAATATCTGCCGCATCATAACATCTCTCCTTTTAATGTGTTTACAACCTCTCGTTTTCCTGTAATCCGGGCTGAAATACTTCCCGATAGTAAACTAAATACGAAAATGCAGGGAGTGATAAAAAGCGCCATATTTACAACATCGAAATGAAAAGCCAAAGGCGTGGGCATCATCATTTTATGAAGCAATATATCATCCAAAATCCTTAGAATAAACGGCGTTGCCATTACACCGATTAATGCCCCTGTAATAGTCAAAAGAATGGTTTCCATCAATAATTGTCCGAATATATTTATGTTACTCGCTCCAAAAACTTTTCGAATAGCTGTTTCTTCCGAACGATCATATGACTTACCGATATTGAGTGACAATATATTTAATGCAGGAACGAGCATTAAAACAAATACAAATGCAATCATGACTGAATAGTCCCCGAGTGCCCATCCTCCTCTTTGGCTTAAAACATTCATATTTGCTTTCAAATTACTCCCTTCAACAGCGCTGGCTTCTTTTAGTATTCCATCAAACTCATCTTTCACCGAAGTTAATGCAGCTTCATCCTTCGCCGTGAGATATAAACTTAATGAAGAGTTTTTCCCCTGAAAAAATGACATAGGAACCCACAAGTTAGAATAGGTTAATCCTGCCACCAATTCGAAAAACGATGTATTATCCACCACGCCTATAATTTCGAAATCACGTCCCAACACGCGCATTGTTTTACCGATTGCAGTTTCATTACGGAAACATTTATCTGCTGTGTATTTATCTACCACTATAACAGGACGGTTTTCCGCCATTTCATCTTCGGTTATAGCTCTGCCCTGCAAAAATTTTAACCGACATACATTAAAATAATCACCTTCGACACATGCAATATTAAGCGTGAGGAATTGTCCGTTAACGGCAATATTGAAAACACTTTGCGGATTTTTGACAACTACGGCTTCCGGTGTTTTCATCTTCGTTACATATTGATCATAAAATTCGGGAGTAATTCTGCGGTATTTTTGATTTTCATCGGTTAATCCATTCACAAGCCATGTCCGATCCACGTATCCAGGTAACCGGTAATCGCCACGAAGAGTTTTTGACATCATAAACACAATGCAGATAAGTACAAACGTAATGGCTACTCCAAGCAAACTGAGCGTCGTATAGAGTGGGTTTTGCCGTAATGTACGAATAGTAATAAGAAAATAATTTTTGATCATTTTGATTTTCAATTTTTGATTAATGGAACACTGACTACACGGATTACACGGATATTCACTGTTTTTTCTTTGATCTTCAGTGTGATCAGTGTCGTCTGTGTTCTATTACCCGATTTGCCGCCCATCGAAAAACCTAATCGTGCGTTGGGTCTGTTTGGCCAAATTTTCGTCATGCGTTACCATCACAATGGTTGTTCCCCGGCTGTTGAGATCGAGCAATAAATTCATAATTTCCGTACCATTCTTGCTGTCTAAGTTACCGGTCGGCTCGTCAGCTAAAATAATTTCTGGATTTCCCACAATAGCGCGTGCAACAGCAACCCGTTGGCATTGCCCTCCGGAAAGTTGCGATGGAAAATGACGCGTCCGGTGTGATAATCCCACTTGTTCCAACGCCTCTTTAGCTCGCTTATGACGTTCGGCTGCCGAACATTTACGATAAAGCAACGGCAATTCCACATTATCTCGCACGTTCAATGCATTCACAAGGTGAAAACTCTGGAATACAAAACCCAATGTTTGGTTACGAAAATGCGCCAAAGTCGTATCGCTCATTTGGTCGGTATTTTCGCCTGTCAATGTAATCTTACCTTGGGTTGGGCGATCGAGTAACCCCATAATGTTCAATAATGTACTTTTGCCACAACCGCTTGGCCCCATTACCGAGACATACTCTCCTTTTGCAATTTCAAGATTGACGTTCTCGAGCGCCAATGTTTCGATCTCTTTTGTTTTATAAATTTTAAAAATTTGATTTAATTGAATCATAACATTTTTTGATTTAATGGAACGCTGATGATACAGATGAAACGGATTAAAACGGATTTTCTATCAGCGAAAATCAGCCAAATCCGCGTTATCTGTGTTCTATTTTACTTTCACTTTTTTTCGGTTTTTATAAGAATCCATATTGGAAATAATCACTTGATCGCCTGCTACAAGGCCTTCCAATACTTCTACATATTCAAAATTGCTATCGCCGAGGCGTACTTTTCGTGGTAAGACCTCCTCGCCTTGAATAACCCAAAGGTCATATTCACCTTTGCCTGTATAATAGCTGCCATTAGCAATGCGCAAAGCCTGTTCTTTAAACGAAGTGATCACGTATACATCCGTTTTGAGGCCAGCCCTTAGCCGTGGATGGTTACTTTCAACCAATTCGATATTGAACATCACTGTACCATTTTTCACCGATGGACGAATATTTGAAACCATACCACTCAGTTTTAAAATCCCAATTTTCACCACCACTTCGCTTCCCGAGCGTAAACGGTCGGCGTACACGTCCGCCATCTCGCCCTCCACCCTGAAACGACTCAAGTCTGCCAAACGAACCAACTCAACCCCTTCGGCAACCTTGCTTCCAATTTCTTCCTTTACCCAAGTAACAATAGCATCAGCAGGAGAACGGATTTCCGAATCGGCCAATTTACGAGCCACTTCGTTCAATAACCGGGTATGAATGGCATATTCAATTTCCATTACATTCAAATCGGCTTGAGATGTTGCTTCATAGTTACGAGCCGATTGTTCAAGGCGTTGGTATTCTAGTTGTGCTGTCTCATTTTGTAAACGGACACTTTTCAATTGCTCCTTAGTCGTAGCCCTGATACTATCCAAATACAATTCATTACGTAAATCAGAAGATACCTTTTGAAGTTTGAGCGATTCTATTTGCAATTGCAATCTCCGGTCGGCCTGCTGGGTAAAAGCCGTTATGCGTGCTTGTTCTAATTTACTTTTTTTGATCTGTTGTTCATCCATCATCCGTTGATAGTCATTACGAATATCCGTTAAATCAAGGCGCAACACCACATCACCCATCTTCACTGAATCACCAGGGAAACGAACAATCTCTAAAACTTGCGAACTAATCGGAGAAGTGATTACCCTTTCGAAATATGGAACAACTTTGCCGGAAGCCGATAACGAAACCTCCATAGAGCCTATCATTGCTTCCGATATAGCTATTTCGGAACGTATGACCGATATTTTGAGTTTGCCAATGACTAACCACAACAATAAAGCAAAAACTGAAACAACCGCTGCTATTTTAGCAATATTCCAATTACGCTGCCTGATAATTTCTTCTTTAGGGATGGCTTTGTCCATTTTTGAAATACAAACATTTAGTCATCAAACACAAACAATCCCAATGCCAAAAAACGTAACAATATATTTATCAAAATGTTATATTCGAAATTGATTAAAAAATTGTCCAAAAATGGACATAATGTCCATTTTTGAAATAAGTCTATCCAAATCTCACCAATTTGACTTAAAATGATTATCAACTACATGTGTTGAAAAATAATTACTTTTGCCACAATAAGAAACATGGCTATAGAACATGATATATTCTCATTCATGTTTTGTGTTATGTTTCAAAATACAATTTTTGATGATTCTTATTGCCGACGACGATTCTGCTGTACGTACATCTCTTGGGCTTTTATTGAAACAAGCGGGATATAGCACTATGGAGTTTCCCCAGCCAAGTGAGTTAATGGATTTTATTCGCCATACCAAACCGGAAGCCGTTTTGCTCGACATGAATTTCTCACGCGAGACATCGGGTGATGAAGGTTTGAAATTATTACGGCAAATCAAATTATTTCACCCGGATGTTCCGGTAATATTGATCACCGGGTGGGGATCTATTGATTTGGCCGTAAGTGGAATGAAGGCCGGAGCTTTTGATTTCATCACCAAACCATGGAATAATCAAGCGCTGCTGGATAGTATTCATAACGCACTATCCTTATCAAATAAAACGGATGACCTATATGCCGATTCATTGACCCGCGCGCAACTGGACAAAAAATACCGATTATCCAATATTATCGGCAAATCGCCTGCATTGATCGATGTTCTTAAAACGGTGATACGAATCAGTCCAACCAATGTACCCGTATTAATCACGGGCGAAAGCGGCACAGGTAAAGAATTGATTGCAGAAGCGATCCATGCCAATAGCCCGCGCAATAAAGGCCCGTTTGTAAAAGTCAATCTTGGCGGCATTTCGCAATCGTTATTTGAAAGCGAAATGTTCGGGCACAAAAAAGGGGCTTTCACCGACGCCATTACCGACCGAAAAGGACGTTTTGCGCTCGCAGACGGCGGAACTATCTTTCTTGATGAAATCGGCGATTTGGATCTTGCTTCGCAAGTAAAATTATTACGTGTTTTACAGGAACAAACATTTGAAATGCTGGGAGATAGCCGTCCACAAAAAATTGATGTACGGGTGGTGAGTGCAACAAACCGCAATTTACAAGAGATGATTGCACAAGGACTTTTCCGGGAAGATTTATTCTATCGCATCAATTTGATTCATATACATTTGCCTCCAATTCGTGAACGCGGTAATGATATATTGTTATTGGCACAACATTTTGCCAATAATCTGACCGAGACCAATAATCTGCCTCCAATTCATTTTACCGATGATGCCATACAGTTCCTGAAAGCTCAACCTTTTCAAGGGAATATCCGTGAATTGAAGAATTTAGTGGAACGCACCATTTTAATGTCAGGCAAAAACGAGATTTCAGCAAATGATTTCCATGTATCACAACCACTTAAACCGGCGACAGGGCAACTATTGCAAATCGGAACGTTAGACGATATAGAACGGCATACGATCCTTGAAGCAATCAATACCTATCGCGGCAACATGTCGAAGGTTGCACAAGCATTAGGGCTTAGCCGAGGCGCGCTCTATCGTAGACTTGACAAATACGGCATCGATTATGAAAATTAAAACCCGGTTTTTGATTTGGGCGATCATTATTCATGTACTGATGATCGTCATTTGCATATATGCCTTTCGGGAAAATATGCTCAAACTCTTGATATGTGAATCGGGAATTGCCATATCTATAGGGATTTCCGTATGGATTTGGCTCAGTCTTTCTAAATCTGCCAAAGTATCGGATACCTGCTTGGATATGATCAATGAGCAGGATTTTTCGTCTCAATTGAGTCATGTTGGATATCTGGAAGCTGACCGGATGATCGATGTATACAACCGTATGATTGGCGAACTGCGGGAACAAAGGCTACAAGTACGCGGAAAAAACCAATTCCTCGACTTATTGATTGAAGCGTCTCCAATGGGCATTATTATTTTGGATTTCGATATGGTAGTCACTTCTGTAAATCCAGCCGCTTCGAGGTTTCTGCAAATAGCAGCAGAAAAACTGATAGACCATCGATTAACGGATTTCAATTCTACGTTAACTCAAGCGATTGGTGCATTATCTGTTGAAGAATCAAAAGTAATAGAAGTAGGCGGAATCAACCGGTATCGTTGCAGTCTACAATTTTTCATTGATCGTGGGTTTCGGCATCCATTCGTTTTGATCGAAGAACTAACGCATGAATTGATTGCCGCTGAAAAACAGGCTTCCGAAAAGTTGATCCGGACTATGTCCCACGAAGTAAACAATACGTTGAGCGCCATTAATTCAAATTTATCCGTATTATTGAGCCTTAAAGACAACTTTCCGGAAAATCTACGCCCTGATATTACACGTGCACTACAATTATCCATCGAAAGAAGCGATCATCTTTGCCGTATGGTCTCTTCTTTTGCCGATATTGTGAAAATACCACAACCAAAACCTACGCCCACCCAACTAAACAAACTCGTACAAAACACAGTTAGCCTGATGTATTCAAATTTTGCCCAATCCGGAGTAAAATGTGAAGTGCAATTATGCTCCATATCTCCGGTTATCATGGCAGATACGATGCAACTAGAACAAGCACTGATCAATATATTAAAAAATGCAATTGAGGCTTGCGCTGGGACTAGGGGTACTGTAACTGTGACCACTACCAATAACCCCAATACGTTAATTATTCGCGACACCGGACATGGCATACCGGAAGAGCTCCACAACCAGATTTTTACGCCCTTTTTCTCCACAAAACCCAATGGACAAGGCATTGGATTAATGCTGGTCCGCGAAATACTGCTTAATCACAAATTTTCTTTCGGATTGGAAACAACCGATGATTGTACGGAATTTAAGATTGTATTTTAGCTCGTTTACCGCTTCAATTTCCTCACTGATGTTGTGGCCTTAACCAATCATTGATGGTTTTTACCGGATTGAAGGTATCGATCGGAACTTCAACGAACAATGTATTCCAGTTGGCCATAGCACCATTCCATAATCCGGGTAACTCCTGCGCTTTCAAGCTAACGCCATCTTTTGACTTTACAGAAATAAAGCCGGTATCCGGATCACGGTATTTCAATAAATCGAAATCGTTGCCATCGCAATCTTTCACCCCGCAAATCAAATCTACCGGATTAAAATGAGTGGCATGTGCTGCAATAGTTTTCTGTTGTTGATCGCCCATATTGATTTGAGATGATTCGGCGATTTGCAAAGCAATCGACCCGTCAGCATTGCGCACCCAAAAAGGCCCGCCTCCCGGTTCGCCTTCATTTTTCACCATGCCACAAACACGTATAGGCCTATTCAGAACAGATAATACATATTGTTTCTGGGTTTCAATACCCCATGATCGAATAGCTTCCGGACATTGAAAGGCGAGCTTTTCCGACAAAAACGCCAAAGCATCCTGTACTGATCCCTGTCCGGACCGCAATGCACGTATATGTTTAAAGAGTTCTTCCTGTAACCGGATCAGCAATCCTGCCAATACCTTTTTATAATGTATAGTTGTGGGCTTCAATCGATCAGGAACCACATTATCAATGTTTTTAATAAAAATAATGTCCCCTTTCAAATCATTCAGATTTTCGAGCAAAGCCCCATGTCCTCCGGGACGAAATAAGAATGACCCGTCACTATTGCGTATAGGGCGATTATCTTCATCAACGGCAATCGTATCTGTTGATGGTTTTTGTTGTGAAAAATCAATATGAAAAGCTACTCCGTATTTTTTTGCATAGATCTTTGCTTTGGTATGAGAAAGACTCTCAAAAACAGGCTGATGTTCCGGAGAAACTGTAAAATGTATATATACCGATCCATCTGCATTACGGGCATAGCCGATACCTTCCACTAAATGTTCTTCCAGTGCAGTACGTGCACCCTCAGCATATCTATGAAACAGCAACATACCTTTCGGCAAACTCCCATAGTTCAAGCCGCCGGATAAAAGAATGGTTTCGGCAAGCTTCTTTTTATCAGCAATCGAAATATGCTGAAGAGCCATAATCCGTTTCAGGTCTTCGTAAAATGCAAACTTATCTAAGCCGGAAAAAATTTCCGCAACAGATGTATTTTCTTGACGGTCTGAAGACTGCACATACTCGTATAAATCCTTAAACATTCGAGTCGCAGCTCCCGATGCCGGAACAAATTTGGACAACTTATAATGTGATAGACGAGCATCAAAAAATGATTCCAATCCTTGAGTTTCACTTTCAGACAAACGATACATCCCATCGCCAACAGTCGCTGCCCGATCTATCTTTAGATAAGGAAATCCATTTTTAAAATAAGTCAATTGTTTTTCAATTTCCTGAATGGAAATACCTTTATCCGATAATTGTTTCAAATCCTCTTTCGTAAACATCATTTTTCAATTGTGTTGTAACAAACATGATACACCAAGCTCCTCAAGTAGCCTGACGATTTAATTCAAGTTATTATTCAAAGCGCTATCAACTATCAAGCAAGCCCTGTCCACTTGAATTGTTTCAGATACTCAAAGTCTATCCGGCAAGATTCAAACCTGTCTTGTCCGTTTTCCTGTTCTACGGTTAATAATTCCAGCTTGGCAACTTTCGCTAAATCAAACAATTTAGGATAATCCACATTACCTTTACCTAATTCAATAACTACTTTATTTTGCACATTGTAATCGGACGCATGCCAACAAGTGAAGCGGCCAGGATATTTTTGAACATATTGAACACAATCAGCCCCTGACTCAAGCGCATGCCCTGTGTCCAATTGGAAATTCACCAATTTAACATCTGTATTTTGTAACAAGAAGTCATAAATAATCACTCCTTCTATCACTTTAAACTCTGCACTATGATTATGAAGTCCAAATTTCACCCCATACTTTTTACAGACTTCACCACAACGATTGAAGTGGTCTGACAATTTTTTCAAATCATCCAATGTTTGTGCTCCCGGGAAAAAGGACTGTAATGCCCATTTTCCTCCTCCGGATTTGATCTCCGTAGCACATTTTTTCCAAAAATCCCATGCCGGATCATTGGTATCGTCCGGTAAAAGCCTCGATCCCGTGTGAGAACCGGATAATGTCATCCCCATATCTTTTAGGATTGCACTCAATTCCTTCATAGTTTTACCCAGAAATTTTTCTCCGGTAAACCCATAAGCTTCAGCAGAAGAATAACCTATATCAGATAACTTTTGCAGGCTTCCCATGAAATCTTTTTCCAGATCGTCTTTCACACTATATAATTGAATCCCGACCTTTCCCTTATTGGGCTTTGCAGCCATACCTGGAAAAGAAAATGCATCTTGTCCTATAGCGCCTAATGCCAGTACTGCAGCGCTTTTACCAATAAAATCACGTCTGTTCATCATGTTAATTTTTTAATGGTTTCAAATCGAAGCATAGTCAAAAACACGATTACCATATTCTCGACTGTTTTAAACATCAAAGATAAAAAAATTTCGAAAGAATAAAACCAACGGTACACGATTGTAATTAATTACGAGCGTGCACCGTTTTCCCTGTACCATAAACCCGGTACGTTACAACCTTAAACTTTAAATTTTAAACCTTAAATCCAAAGCGTTTATCCTTTCAAATTCGCCAACTGTTGATTGATCGCTTGTATACGGCTTTCTGCATCTGCTTGTTTTTTCCGTTCCAGCTCAACCACTTGAGCAGGAGCGCTACTCACAAATCGTTCGTTACTGAGTTTCTTCATTACCGATGCTAAAAACCCTTCCTGATGCGCTAATTCCGCTTTCAGTTTCTTGATTTCCTCTTTCACGTCAATTTTTCCCGACAACGGCACGAAAAACTCAGTAGTACGCACCATAAATTGTATTGCTTCTTCGGGTTGTTCATTTACAGAAACAACATCGGACAGATTACACAAAGAACACAACAATTCCGGATACAAAACCTTTCCATTGACCATCAATTGCAAAGCTTCCTTATTGGGAATATTCTTTTCCTGGCGAATACTACGCACAGCAGCAATCGTTTCTTTCAATTGGTCAAACGCATCAATCAGCTCCGGATTTTCCGTCCCTGCTTTAGGCCATAAAGCAACCATAATGCTTTGTCCTTCTTTGCGGTCTTTGATATGATGCCACAATTCTTCAGTGATAAAAGGCATAAACGGATGCAGCAATTGCAATAATTTTTCAAAAAAATCGAGCGTTGCACGATACGTTTTTCCGTCAATGGGTTTCTGATAACCCGGCTTGATCATTTCAAGATACCATGCCGAAAATTCGTCCCAAAACAACTTATAAGTTGCCATCAATGCTTCAGACAAACGGTATTTACCCATTTGATCATTGATCTCACTGATATTGCGATTCAACAAAGCATCAAACCACTCAACTGCCTGAGCAGATGACAATGGTTGAGCCGCCTGTTCATCCACTTGCCAACCTTTCACCAAACGGAAGGCATTCCATATTTTGTTATTGAAATTACGGCCTTGTTCACATAGCTGTTCGTCAAATGGAAGGTCATTCCCTGCCGGCGACGTCAAAAGCATGCCCAAACGTACTCCGTCTGCACCATATTGATTGATTAGTTCCAACGGATCAGGCGAATTACCTAATTGTTTTGACATCTTTCTGCCCAACTTATCCCGAACAATGCCTGTGAGATAAACATTACGGAAAGGCTTATCACCCATGTATTCGTATCCAGAAATAATCATACGTGCCACCCAGAAAAACAAAATTTCGGGAGCAGTCACCAAATCGTTGGTTGGATAATAATATTTGATATCCGGATTTCCGGGATCAACAATGCCATCAAATACCGAAACCGGCCATAGCCAAGAAGAAAACCATGTATCAAGACAATCTTCATCCTGGCGCAAATCTGTCAAAGCAAGTTCAGAATTTCCCGTTTTCTCGCGAGCCAATTTCAACGCTTCTTCTTCATTTTCAGCTACCACAAATCCACCTTGCGGCAAATACCAAGCAGGAATACGATGTCCCCACCACAACTGACGGGAAATACACCAATCCTTAATGTTCTCCATCCAATGGCGATAGGTATTTTTGAACTTAGGTGGATACAATTCTATCTCGTCGTTCATTACAGCATGTAATGCCGGTTTAGATAATTCCTCCATGCTAACAAACCATTGCATAGAGAGCTTAGGTTCAATCGGGATATCGGTACGTTCTGAAAACCCGACCTTATTGACGTAATCTTCAGTTTTTTCGAGTAATCCTGCTTCGCGAAGATCAATTTCAATCTGCTTACGGACATCAAAACGGTCTTGCCCCACATACAACTGGGCTTTTTCATTCAACGTCCCGTTATCATTGAAAATATCAATGGCTTCAAGGTTATACTTTTCGCCCAACATGTAATCGTTCACGTCATGGGCGGGAGTGATCTTAAGCGCTCCCGTACCAAACTCAATATCCACATAATCATCAGTAATTACCGGAACTGGCCGGTTGATGAGCGGAACAATAACGTTACGTTTCCACAAATGTTTGTAACGCGGGTCATTGGGATTGACACATACTGCGGTATCGCCTAAAATAGTTTCGGGGCGTGTGGTCGCCACCAACACATATTCATTGGTTAGTTTGGTTGGATTGTTTTCTTCGCCAATGTAATACCTCAAATAATACAATTTGCTCTGTACCTCTTTGTAGATCACTTCTTCATCCGACAAAGCTGTTTGTGCCTTGGGATCCCAATTGACCATACGTACACCACGATATATTTTACCTTTATTATATAAGTCAACAAATACTTTGTAAACGCTCCGAGACAGGTTTTCATCCATTGTGAAACGAGTACGCGACCAATCGCATGAAGCGCCCAGCTTTTTCAATTGTTCCAATATGATGCCTCCATGCTTATGCGTCCAAGCCCAAGCATGTTCGAGAAATTCTTCCCGGCTCAGATCGGTTTTAAAAATTCCTTCAGACGCTAACTTAGCCACTACTTTAGCTTCGGTAGCTATGGATGCATGATCGGTTCCCGGCACCCAACAGGCATTATAGCCCATCATACGAGCACGGCGCACCAATACGTCCTGTATCGTGTTGTTCAACATGTGTCCCATGTGCAATACACCTGTCACATTCGGCGGAGGAATTACAATGGTGTAAGGTTCACGGTTATCAGGTTTCGACTCAAACAACTTATATTGCATCCAATAGGCATACCACTTATCTTCTGTGGCTTTGGGGTCATACTTCGAAGGAAGATCCATTTTCGATTTTTAATTTTTGATTTTGATCGAAAGCAATAAGCAAACAACCAATTATCTATAAAACATTTAGAAACTTTCTGAAAAAACAGGACAAAGATAATTTTTTGACTGCAAAAATGATCATCGTTTTTCAAAAAGCGATTTTCAATAAAACAGAAAACATTAGATTGCTGCGACAGCGGGTATTAATATCACCTGTCAAAACTAGATAACGGTATTTGGTCACCCATACAATATGAGCTGTTAATCGTGAAACTGTATGGCCATTGGTACGTTAATCTTCCATAAAACAAAGATAATATTTTTAGAAGCTGGAATCTAAATGCACTAAAGTTCATAGTTTTAACTATAACTGAGACCAATAAATTATTAAAGTTTTATTTCTTGTTTATCAATAATTTTTTTCCAAATAAAAGAGGTAAGCCAAGTTAATACTACAGTTGTAAATGTTATTACTTCAATAATTATTGGGACTCCGAGTTTCATTACGTTCAAAATAATAGATATAATAGCAATGCTTCCCGCTATGATAACGATAATATTTGATTTCTCTTCAATTTGGTGTTTCTTATTCGATTTATACCAATCAACAAAGTTATCGTTTGTAGGTTTCTTCTTAATTAATTTTGCAAAGTATTGATTTGATTCTCTGTATTTTCTTAATCGTCCCAGACATACTCCTTTAAAAAAAAGAACACCTTCCAAATACATATCATACCATTTTGACAGACCTTTTATTCTTCCCAGATCTTTTTCAATCTCATTAAGAACTTTAAATGATTTTGAATAATATCCCTTTTTTTGTAAAGAGTTAGCATAGTTATACATTTTTATAGAAATAACATATTCCAAATCCTCTTTATGTCCATTTTTCAACAATTCATTAAAGAAAGTGATGTTCTCTTCATATTTTTCAATTAATTTCAACTCATTTTGTTCTGTATCAAAATATTTTTTTAATTTTTCCTTTGTTGTCATAATTTTCCATTTACATGTGATTTCCCCAAAATAATCATTTAATCTTTCTAAAAATTGATAAGTTGCTACCATCAAATATAAATATCATTTTTAAACAACCTCTTACATTTTAACATACTATACCGTATAGTATGTTAAAATAGTTTAATAATAATCAAATGTTTACAAAAGACAATGAAGATCATTCCTTTATACATAATCCTTTCAACTCCTCGTAACTCGGTATCTCTTTAAGAAATTGATTGGGCTTTCCATCAGGGAAAATAGATATGCAATAGTGTTGCAAACCATTGGTCACCATTAAGCAAGCTGTTTTTATGGTTCCATTGTAAATAAAAATCTGGTCAAAAACGGATTGCGTGATCTTTACCTCCGGAGCTTTACATTCGGCAATCATCAACGGATTTCCATTGCAATCAAATACCACTACATCGCTTCTTTTATTCAATCGCACATATTTTAAAGGCATTTCGACAGAAATAAGTGAAGCCGGATATTTTTTTTCTGTAACCAAATAATTGATCAAATGCTGTCGCACCCACTCTTCAGGAGTCAACATTACATACTTTTTACGAATGCTATCGAAGATTAAGGTTTTCTCTTCTTTATTTTTGATCAATACCCTGTATTTC
This sequence comes from Bacteroidales bacterium, assembly GCA_031549585.1. Lineage (GTDB taxonomy): Bacteria > Bacteroidota > Bacteroidia > Bacteroidales > UBA4181 > JAIRLS01. The sequence goes on along the minus strand of JAVBPN010000312.1, from coordinate 6,670 downwards.
GGAAAATTAAGTTCGGTCATCAAGATTGGTTAAAGACAAACGACACTTCGTTCAATGCACAAAAATAACTAATTTTGCGCCCGCCTAAAGAGCAAATCATTTTAACCTGTCTGTTTTGGAAAATAATCATGCCATTGTTATAAAAGGAGCCAGAGTCAATAACTTGAAAAATATTGACATATCCATTCCGCGTGATCAACTTATTGTAATCACCGGATTGAGCGGCTCGGGCAAATCATCTTTAGCATATGACACCATTTATGCCGAAGGGCAACGCCGTTATGTGGAAAGCCTTTCTTCATACGCCCGCCAATTTTTGGGGCGTATCAACAAACCCGAAGTAGACCTGATACACGGCATACCGCCTGCAATCGCTATTGAACAAAAGGTTAATACACGTAACCCACGGTCGACCGTGGGTACTTCTACGGAAATATATGACTATTTGAAACTCCTGTTTGCACGCATCGGAATCACATATTCTCCAATTTCAGGAGAAATAGTCCGCAAAGACAACGTGACTGATGTGGTAAATTATATCCTGACACTACCTGATGATACGGTAGCTTTGATCATGTCGCCGTTAAACAACCATCAGAAGGCGAATTTCGATATGTACCGGGATATGTTGGCCGGACAAGGAAACAGTAGGATTGAAATCAACGGCAAAGTACAACGCTTGGAAGAAATACCACCTAAATCCAAGATGAGTGACAAGGATGAGGTTTACGTGGTGATCGACCGGATTCGTGTTGCCCACGATGACGAATCGTCCGCTCGCTATGCCGATTCTATTCAAATAGCATTCAACGACAGCGATGGATGGTGTTCTGTTCGGGTAATGGAAGAAAAACCGTTTGTCAAGCAATTTTCAAACCGTTTTGAGCGCGACGGTATTCTATTTGATGAGCCCAACGAACATATGTTCAGCTTCAATAGCCCATACGGCGCGTGTCCTACTTGTGAAGGATACGGAAAAGTAATCGGCATTGATGAAGATCTGGTGATTCCCAATAAGAGCCTTTCAATATATGAAGATGCTGTAGCTTGCTGGAAGGGCGAACACATGAGCGCATGGAAAGACAAGTTTATTGATATTTCGGATAAGATCAATTTTCCGATCCATAAACCCTATTATGAGCTTACGGAAGAGCAACGGAATATTTTATGGAACGGAACACGGGGATTTAAAGGCATCAATGGATTTTTTCAGTATTTAGATGAAAATAAATACAAGATACAGTATCGCGTAATGACCGCCCGGTATAGCGGAAAAACCATTTGTCCCCAATGTAAAGGCGGGCGGTTGCGTAAAGAATCGAGTTATGTCAAAATTGGCGGAAAAAGCATCAATGAATTGGTTTTGTTACCCATCAACGAACTATATCAATGGTTTTACGAATTACAACTAACAGAACACGAACGACAAATTTCACAACGGATCACCACAGAAATCCTGAACCGATTAAGTTATTTGGTGCAGGTTGGTTTGAGTTATCTGACACTTAACAGGCTTTCATCCACGCTATCAGGCGGCGAGGCGCAACGAATCAACTTATCCACATCATTGGGTAGCAGTTTGGTTGGTTCTTTATATATCCTCGATGAGCCAAGCATTGGGCTACATCCTCGAGATACGGCACAATTGATCGGTGTGTTGCGAACACTTCAGGAAATCGGAAATACCGTTATGGTGGTGGAACACGATGAAGAAATGATGCGTGCAGCGGACCGGATCATCGATATTGGGCCATTGGCTGGACGCCTGGGCGGGGAAATTGTATTTGAAGGCACATGCGAAGAGTTGGTTCATTCGAAAAAAAGCCTCACAGCAAAATACTTGACCGGAGCAGAACAAATAGAAATACCTGCCAAACAACGTAAATGGAATAACTACATTGAGGTTTCGGGAGCACGGGCCAATAACCTGAAAAATATTACCGCTCGTTTTCCCTTGAATGTTTTAACAGTGGTAACCGGCGTAAGCGGATCAGGCAAATCCACGTTGGTACGCAATATCCTTTATGCCTCACTTAGCAGAAATATCAATGGAATGAGTGAGGAACGCGCAGGCGATTTCGATAAATTAAGCGGCGACCTCCGATTGTTACGGTCAGTTGAGTTTGTCGATCAAAATCCGATTGGACGCTCTTCCCGCTCCAACCCGGTTACATATAGCAAAGCATACGACGAAATCCGCAAACTTTTTGCCGAACAACCTCAAGCCAAACAGAATGACCTCAAACCTGCACATTTTTCCTTTAATGTCGAAGGAGGACGTTGTGAAGAATGCCAAGGAGAAGGAGAAATTACTGTGGAAATGCAGTTTATGGCCGATGTAAAGCTGCAATGCGAAACATGTAATGGGAAAAAATTTAAAGAAGAAGTGCTGGAGGTCACCTATCAAGGAAAAAATATTTACGATATTTTGGAATTAACGGTAGATGAAGCCATCGAATTTTTCGATAATAAGAAAGACCGGAAAATAGCCGAAAAACTCAAACCATTATCTAATGTAGGTTTGGGATATGTCAAATTAGGGCAATCGTCCAATACCTTGAGCGGTGGCGAAAGCCAACGGATCAAATTGGCGTCATTCATTTCTAAAGACAACAATGATCAACCTACATTCTTCATTTTCGATGAACCAACAACCGGATTGCATTTTCACGATATCCGTAAATTATTGGATGCTTTTCATATGTTAATCGAGAATGGGCACACTGTATTAGTGATCGAACACAATATCGATGTCATTAAATGTGCTGATTGGATCATCGATTTGGGGCCTGAGGGCGGAAAAAACGGAGGAAATATCATATGTCAAGGCACGCCTGCAGACATTGTCGCTTGCAAAGATTCGTATACCGGAAAATACTTAAAAGGAAAATTGAAAGACAGCTAAAACCACTGTTTGTAGATTTACTTTTATATTAGAAATAAATAACTTAATTTCGCGCAAATTTTTTAAACCATGAGCGAAAAAACAAGATATTCGGATGCTGAATTGGAAGAATTCAAACAGTTGATCCTGGAAAAGCTTGAAAAAGCCAAAAAAGATTATGACTTGTTGAAGGGTACCATCACCAACAGCAATGGTAACGACACGGAAGATACTTCACCCACATTTAAAATTCTCGAAGAAGGAGCAGCTACTTTGTCAAAAGAAGAAGCTGGCCGTCTGGCTCAGAGGCAGTTAAAGTTTATTCAACATCTACAGGCTGCACTGGTTCGTATCGAAAATAAAACGTATGGCATTTGCCGTGAAACAGGTCATTTGATCCCCAAAGAAAGGCTCAGAGCTGTTCCACATGCCACGTTGAGCATCGAAGCCAAAAACGAAGAAAATAAATAATAATTATGCTCCTAATGCATAAATTATAGACTTCTTTAACATGATCACATGGGAGGTCTTATCGTCTGTTATTCATACACTTGAAGTGAATTCAAGGTTTCAGCCCAATTAGAACATCATTTTTGGAAATATTCTTCCAGAAATGATTTTTTATTTTTTTATCATCACTAAGAAAACAAATCGTAGAGTTTTTCCGTTCTTGAAATGGGCATATATTTTGCAGGAATATTCATATAATTAAAACGCTTTTTCATGGAAAAGAATGATATTAAGAATTCTGATATTCAGATTGACGACAAAAACAACAAAACAAACAAAGGAATCACCATATTTTTGGTCATTATTGTATTAGTCATGGGTGCTGCCATCGGCATATTGTTGTCACAAATGAGCGATCATAAAAAGAAATCGGCAGAAATACAGGGAATACTTGAAACGCAAAAGAACGAATTGGTAGAAGACCTGACAGATCTGCAAGATCAATTTGGCAATTTGCAAACAAACAACGATAGTCTTCAGCAATTAGCTGTTGGACAACAGGAAAGAATCACAAAATTGCTTGCAATTCAAGCGGATAATGCTTATAAAATCAAAACATATCAAAAAGAATTATCCACTTTACGTGAAGTATTGAAGAGCTACATCATACAAGTAGACTCATTGAATACACGGAATTTGGAATTAACAGCCGAAAAGACGGCGCTCACGAATACCCTTGCTCAAGAACGGGCACAACGGACACGTTTGTCTGAAGACAAAGATCGTTTGACTTCGACTGTTCAAAAAGCTCAAGTTCTATCGGTTTCCGGTATTGCTGTTCAAGGACTGAACAACCGTAGTAAAGAAACCGAACGGGTAAGAAACATTGAAAAGTTAAAAACCTGTTTCACTGTTAGGGAAAATGCCGTGGCTCAAGCAGGAGAAAGAACCTTTTTCCTTGTAATCGTCAAACCGGATAAAAAGATTCTGGCAAACAAAGCCAATGATAGTTTTGCTTCCCAAAGCGGAGGTCAGATTGTATATACGGATAAACGCTCCATCGAATACGAAAATAAAGATATAGAAGTTTGTGTTTTCAGCGATAATAACAATCAATTAACAGCCGGAAAATACGAAGTCAATGTCTATTGCGAGGGTTATCTGATCGGATCTGCCGAATTTTCATTAAAATAACCGGCATATTTCATAATCCAGAGAAGTTTTCGCCTCTATCCTAAACACATCAATCTTCTATATGAAGATTGATGTGTTTATTGGGAATGAGTGTTGAAAGCTACTCTTTTCTTTTTTAATTACTAAAAAATAAAACGGTGTCTGTACATCAAACAGTAAAAAGAATTACCACTCATGTTTTGAGTGAGATGAAACTAAAAGGGGAAAAAATTGCCGTACTTACTGCCTACGATTATTCAATGGCACGTATATTAGACCATGCTGGAATCGACGTGATCTTGGTTGGAGATTCGGCTTCCAATGTTATGGCAGGTTACGAAACCACTCTGCCGATTACCTTGAACGAAATGATCAATTACGCCTCATCGGTAGTGCGCGGGGCAAAAAGGGCTTTGGTAGTAGTAGATATGCCTTTTGGCTCATATCAAGGCAATTCAAAAGAAGCGCTTGCTTCAGCCGTGCGAATCATGAAAGAGACGGGAGCTGGAGCCATCAAACTCGAAGGAGGAAAAGAAATCAGCGAATCCATTACGCGCATATTGACAGCTGGAATCCCGGTAATGGGACATTTGGGATTGACACCTCAATCTATCAATAAATTTGGCACATATGCTGTTCGCGCCCGGGACGAAGCCGAAGCGCAAAAGTTGATTGAAGACGCTTGCCTTTTGGAAGAAATTGGATGTTTCGGCATTGTTTTGGAAAAAATTCCAGCCGAATTAGCTGGAAAAGTAGCAAAAAAAGTACGCATTCCTATTATCGGTATTGGAGCAGGGCCACAAGTTGATGGACAGGTTTTAGTGCTGCATGATATGTTGGGGCTAAATAATGAATTTTCTCCGCGTTTTTTGCGGCGTTACCTCAATCTTTTTGAAACCATCACCGGCGCAGTGCAAAATTACATCAGCGACGTCCGTTCTTTGGATTTTCCCAATGAAAAAGAACAGTATTGATCACACCCACGTTGCCTAAGCGGATTGTTGCACAACATAAAATCTATATTTAAGAGGGATATCATAAAATAAATAGCAACTAAACGCGTTGATATTTTGTTAAATAGAAGAGGTTGAACTTAATGAATACAGGGCTATGGCTAAAATTTTATTGGCAGAAGATGACGGCAATTTAGGAGTATTATTAAAAAATTACCTGAACGCTAAATCATTCGATACTGATTTATGCGAAAATGGCGAAACGGCATTTGACGCATTTAGTAAAAATCATTATGACCTGTGCATCTTTGATGTGATGATGCCATTAAAAGATGGATTTACATTGGCTCAGGAAGTACGCGCCATCAACAAAACCGTTCCGATTATCTTTCTCACAGCCAGATCTATGCAGGAAGATGTACTCAAAGGCTTTAAAATCGGCGCCGATGACTACATCACCAAGCCGTTCAATATGGACGAACTGCTTTTCCGCATCGAGGCCATTATGAGAAGAGTGACTACAGAAGCGCCGCACAACCCACAAACATATACCATCGGTAAATATACTTTTGATCCCCAAAAACAACAGCTGCAAAGCGAAGGACAATCATACAAGTTGACAACCAAAGAATCGGAATTGCTGAAATTGCTGTGCGACAATGCCAATCATATTCTGGAAAGAAATTATGCTTTGAAAACGATTTGGGAAGATGACAACTATTTTAATGCCCGTAGTATGGATGTGTATATTACAAAATTACGTAAATATCTCAAAGACGAAACATCCGTAGAAATATTGAATGTACACGGTAAGGGATTTAAACTCGTACTATAAACTGTGATTGACAACGCAGTTATTCATTGCAAATCATTGTGAAAAATTTAACTTTGAAGTTTAAATCCGGTTTTATTCGTTTGTGATACTATATACTTGGGTTTTAGAATAAATTTTAGTTTTTGCTTGCAGGTATTTGGGTACTTATGGGGGTACTCAAATAAATGTAACTTGATCTCTGTAAAAAAAAAGGTAAATAGGGGTAGCATTCATAGAAAGGTATTCTCAACCGGTTTTTCATAAATTTCTTAGACCATATTCTCTTCTTATGAATTCTTTCGGAAGACTTTTTCGGGTGCACATTTTCGGTGAGTCGCATGGTTTGTGTGTTGGTGTTTGCATTGATGGATGTCCACCAGGTATTGCACTGTCGGA
>JAVBPN010000394.1:0-6156 GCA_031549585.1 Bacteroidales bacterium | reverse complement strand
ATTAATCTGATCCTCAAATCGCGGATGAGAAATATCAACAATATGTACCAAAATATCTGATTCGCGCACCTCATCCAATGTCGACTTAAAGGATTCTATCAAATGATGGGGCAATTTCCGTATAAAACCAACCGTATCAGTCAATAAAAAAGGAAGTGTATTGATTACCACTTTCCGCACTGTAGTATCCAGCGTTGCAAAAAGCTTATTTTCTGCAAAAACTTCCGATTTACTGAGCAGATTCATCAAAGTCGATTTACCAACATTGGTATACCCAACCAAAGCAACCCGCACAACGTTTCCGCGATTTTTTCGTTGTGCAATCATTTGGTTGTCAATTTTTTTCAATTGGTCTTTTAGTCTGGCTATTTTATCCCGGATAATCCTTCGGTCGGTTTCAATTTCCGTTTCCCCCGGACCGCGCACCCCAATACCACCCTGTTGACGTTCAAGGTGCGTCCACATACCAGACAATCTCGGAAGCAAGTACTGATATTGTGCTAATTCAACCTGTGTTTTGGCATATGAAGTCTTGGCGCGTTGTGCAAATATATCCAGAATCAAATTGGTTCTGTCAAGAACTTTGCACTCCAAGTTTTTTTCAATATTACGCAATTGCGAAGGAGACAGATCGTCATCAAAAACGATCAGATCAACAAGGTTTTCTTGGATGTATTCACGAATCTCATTGATCTTACCCATACCAACAAAAGTAGCAGGATTGGGTGTTTCCAAACGTTGGGTAAAATATTTTACAGGAACTCCTCCGGCTGTTTCAACCAAAAAAGCCAATTCATCCAAATACTCTTCAACTTCGTCTTGGTTTTGGTATGAAGTAATTATCCCAACCAAAACGGCTTTTTCCTTTGCTTTTTCTGTACTAATATTTTGAGGCATCTTGCCAAATTACAAAAAAGCTCCGGCAAGTTTTGCCAGAGCTTTTACTTTTATGAAAATAAAATTTAATTCTGCAATCTGAAAACAACAGGGAAAGTATATTTAACCCTCACCGCTTTATCCCGTTGTTTACCCGGAGTCCATTTCGGCGAAGATTTAATAACACGCAAAGCTTCATTATCCAGTGTAGGGTCAACACCTCTAAGAATTTTGGCATCAACCAATTCACCTCTTGAATTGATAACAAACTCAACAACTACTGTTCCCATCACACCGTTTTCCTGTGCAACTGCCGGATATACCATATTTTCACTGACAAATCTACGGAATCCTTCTTCCGCTTTCAGTCCGTTGAACAATGGTGCTTCTTCAATAAGACTGAAAAGAATTTCTTCTTCCTCTTCTTGAACAGCAGCTACTTCTTTAAACTCAACGATTTCAATCACTGTTTCTGCTGTTGCTTCAACGTCAATCGAAATACTGGTTTCTACCACAGCATCATCAGATACGATATTCAAAATATCTGTCACTTGAGGAGGAGCCGGCGGTGCTGGTGGTGGTGGTTCATCCTGCCTGGTTATAGGCACCTGATCCACTTCCACAACAGCTTCCACTGTCGCTTCTACAAAACTTTCTGTGCGCGGCTCGCTTTGTACCTCGAACGCAAACAGAACGACTCCGAGCGAGATCAATAGGCCTATCTCGATAAACATTCCGCGCTTTTTTTCTAAATTCGCTTTATCACTTTTCTTCAGTTCCATAACGATAAAAATTTGAGGTAAAAGTATATATTTTTTTATATTCCAACAACTGTCTTGTGTTTTTTATAAATTTTATTTTTTAGAGAGAATTCAAGCAATTGTCAGTCTGTTTGTTGTATTTGGAACGAAATAGGAAACGTGTATCTGACTTTCACCGGAACTTCTCGTTGTTTGCCAGGTGTCCATCCTGTAGATGTGATAATCAAGCGAAGTGCTTCATTGTCCAAGAGAGGATCAACACCTCGAACGACCTGTGCATCAATCACCTTTCCTTTTTCATCAACAATAAACTGTACATAGACTCGACCGAATATATTTGCTCCAAGCGCAGACGGAGGATACTTCAAGTTTTCTGCAATATATTTGCGAAATCCTATTTCCGCTTTCTCTCCGCGGAATAACGGCATATCCTCTACCCTATCGAATATTTCGGGTTCATAAGTTTCTTCAATTGTCACCAGAGTCAGCCCTTCTGTTGAAATAACATTTCCGGTAAAAATTTCCACGTCAATATTGTCGAGAAAATTCGCAACAACCGCTTCATTCGACACGACATTTAAGTCAAGTGAAGGAACTGGTGGTTTTGGTGGTGGAGGAACATCATCGGGTTTTTGATACGTATTAGGCATCATATCTATTGATACGAGTGCATAGCCATCATCCCATTCAATCTCAGAGACCCGGGGTGAGAATTTCCACTCAAAAGCAACTAATACAAAACCTAAAGATAACAACAACCCCAATTGAAAAAATTGTAACCGCTTTTTTTCGAGATTTGCTCGATTGTTTTTCTTCGTTTCCATAACAAAATCGTCTTGTGTGTTTTTTGATTGCAAATAGCAATCGAAATAAGGAAAACTTCCAAGTATCCGTAACTGTTTATCTTCAACAGTCACGCAAAATAACATCGGCGCCTGATCAGAAGTAATGATATCCTCTCGATATCCGCTTTTGTTTATATAAAATTCAAAAAGTGTGCCTGATTTGTTAAATATAGTTAAAATCTTTGCTTTTAATACGTTTTTTTGCAGTGGCTCACTATTTAAAATCATAATATATTAATAATTAACTATTTATATAATTACATAAAATATGATCATACTTCTTTAAAAGTACCCGGACAGATTTCATTACAACTACTTATGTTGAAAATCACACAATATGATATAGTACATAAATTGAATATTCCAGCGATTATTGCTAATTTTGCATTGTTTTCAGATAATATTCAGGACGTTGATTATTGCAATAGACTTCGACGGAACAATTGTAGAAGACCAATATCCAGACATTGGTAAGGAAAAGCGATTTGCATTTATGACCCTAAGGGAATTTCAAAAGCAAGGGCATCGTTTAATTTTATGGACTTGCCGTAAAGGAAAGGAATTGGATGAAGCGGTTGAGCTCTGCAGAAAAAACGGAATTGAATTTTATGCAGTCAATAAAAATTACCCGGAAGAAATATTTGATGATACCCAAACCAGCCGGAAAATATATGCGGATATTTATATTGACGACCGGAATATCGGTGGATTTGATAATTGGAGCGATCTATGGCAATCATTCAATCAAAATATGGAAACTCCAAAATCCCGAAAACGCAAATGGTTTTAATTTAATACATTAATGATGGCTCGGACGATATTTGCTTTATGTTGTTGTGTTTTTTTAACATACTCATGCAACCGGAATGGCGCCGGAATGGCAACCAATGCTCCCTCTAAAACTGAAACACAACAATCTCGTAGAAAAGTAAATATTAACATTGATTCCCCTTCATATTACGCAAAATATCCTTTAGGCAGTGCTATTCCATTATCGGTTAAAGTAAAAAATACAGCCGAACCATTTGATTCTTTACGTTGGATTATCGATGGCAAATTTTATAAAGCTACAAGTACAGGGCAAACTTCATGGAGTACAGCCGGCCAAACTACAGGAACGCACCGGATTGAAGCCATTGCACACTATCCGGACGGTCAAAAAGACGTGGTTTCTACAAGTATTATACTGCTGGCTGACAAAGAACCAATTCAATATAGCTATAAAATTGTAAAAACTTATCCACATGATAAGACCGCATATACACAAGGATTGCTTTTTGATGATGGTTTTTTATATGAAAGTACTGGACTAAATGGTGAATCGACTTTACGCAAAGTAGATATATCAACCGGAAAACCTGTGCAAATGATCGATATGCCGGAAAGCATCTTTGGAGAAGGATTGGCTGCTGTGGGCGATTCGCTGATACAATTGACATATCTCAGTCAAGTCGCCACAGTATATCGAAAAAGTGACTTCAAAATACTGAATCGTATCAAATATCCAATGAAAGAAGGTTGGGGATTAACTTTTGACAGACGCCATTTATTAATGACTGATGGAAGCGCCTTCGTCTATTTTCTGGATAAAAAGACTTTGGCAGAAATTTACCGTATTGAAGTTTGCGATAATCAAGTCCCAGTACCTTTGCTCAACGAACTGGAATATATCAACGGCGAACTATGGGCTAATATTTATCAAAAGGACGAGATTGTGAGAATTAACCCAAAAACAGGCGCTGTAATCGGACGTATTAATATGGATGGACTGCTTGCGCCAAACGACCTCCATCCTGCTATCGACGTACTCAACGGCATTGCCTATGATCCAAAGACCAATAAGATTTATGTCACCGGAAAAAAATGGCCGAAATTATTTGAGATACAAGTAATCAGAAAGTAGCTATAAAGGACATTTTCCTATACCCTGCTTTTCCATTTCTGCTTTCAAGAAACATCCAGGACAATTGGCACATTGATTGACCTGTCCTTTTTTGATCACAATAAATGTATATATTTTGCGACATATCCATATCGCAACCAATATTCCAATAATATATATGATAATATCCTGTATCATATAACTATAACACAGCAAAAAAACTAAAGTTCAGTTTATCAAAACAATCCGGTAATATTTCCTGCTTCATCCACATCGATATGCTCAGCGGAAGGAACTTCCGGAAGGCCGGGCATGCGCATAATATCGCCTGCTATGGGGATCAGGAAGCCGGCACCTGAGGCAATCTCTATTTCCCGGATTCGGAAAATGTAACCGGAAGGAGCTCCCAATAATTCGGCGCTATCAGAGAACGACTTTTGCGTTTTGGCCATACAGATGGGTAAACCCGATAAGCCTAAGTTTTTAATTTTTTTTAGGTCATTCTCAGCTTTCACTCCATATTCGATTTCTCCGGCGCCATATATTTGTTTGGCAATGATTTCAATTTTTTCTTCTACCGGAAGGTTTAAATCATACAACGGAGTGAATGGAAGATGGGTTGTTCCGGTAATCTGTACCACTTTTTCAGCCAATTCTATTGCTCCTTCGCCGCCTTTTGCCCACACATCCACACTGATGGCAGGAACGTTAGATTCCTGGCACAAAGCCCTGACCAGATTGATTTCTTCCGGATCATCAGAAATAAATTTGTTGATGGCCACGATAACCGGAAGCCCAAAATGTCTTGCATTTTCGATGTGCCGGTTCAAGTTGGATATCCCTTTAACAATGGCTTTTAAGTCCGGTTTTTTCAGGTCTGTCAGCGGAACACCTCCGTGATACTTCAATGCCCGCACAGTAGCAACCAACACAACAGCTTTAGGTGAAATGCCAGCATTGCGGCATTTGATATCCAGAAATTTTTCACCGCCCAAATCAAAGCCAAACCCGGCTTCCGTTACGGTATAGTCGCTCAACGACATACCAATCAGAGTGGCAATGGTCGAATTGGTTCCTTGCGCAATATTGGCAAAAGGCCCTCCATGTATAATGGCCGGAGTATTTTCGGTAGTCTGCACCAGGTTGGGAGAAATCACATCACGCATCAAGGCAGCCATAGCTCCTTCTGCTTTCAAATCGCGGCAAAAGATGGGTTTCTTGTCATAGGTATAACCAATGAAAATATTGCCGATCCGTTTTTTCAAATCCATCAAGTCTTTCGATACGCACAGGATAGCCATCAATTCGGAAGCTGCCGTGATGTCGTAACCCGATTCGCGCAACATCCCGTTGGCTGTACCACCCAATCCGACAATAACTTTACGCAACGTCCGGTCGTTCAGGTCTGTAACATGTTTCCAAACTACCGTACGTGAATCGATACCCAAATTGTTGGTTTTGTTCTGGATGTTGTTATCAATCATGGCGGCCAATAGGTTATGGGCTTTCTCAATGGCGCCAAAATCGCCAGTGAAGTGCAAATTGATATCTTCCATCGGCAGCACTTGCGAATATCCTCCGCCGGTTGCTCCGCCTTTCATGCCAAAAACAGGGCCTAAAGAAGGCTCGCGAAGCACGACAATGGATTTTTTACCGATTTGGTTCAACGCCAAAGATAATCCGATGGACGTAGTGGTCTTTCCTTCTCCTGCTGGCGTTGGCGACATGGCCGACACCAAGATCAGGTTGGATTGGTTTGCTTTGTCCTTATTATAAAGGGTCAACGGAATTT
>JAVBPN010000084.1:0-15360 GCA_031549585.1 Bacteroidales bacterium | reverse complement strand
TCAAATCACTGTACGGCAGTGAGGGTAGTGTATATTGTGCGCCAGGGCGTATTAATTTGATTGGCGAGCATACCGATTACAATGGTGGTTTTGTGCTTCCCGGAGCGATTGATAAAGCAATGTATTGTGAAATCAAGCCCAATGGGACGGCTGGAGTACGCGCTTACGCTTTGGATTTAAGCGAATCGTGTAATTTCTACCTTGAAGAAACAGATAAGCCGGAAAAACAATGGGCCCGGTATATTTTTGGTGTTTGCCGCGAAATGATTAAGCGTGGTGCAAAAATACCCGGTTTTGATATTGTTATTTCGGGCGATGTGCCGTTGGGTGCTGGCATGTCTTCTTCGGCAGCATTGGAAAGTTGTGTTGGCTTTGCTTTGAATGATATTTACCAGCTTGGTTTTGATCGGTTTGAATTGGCAAAAATCGGACAAGCTACGGAGCATAACTATTGTGGTGTGAAATGTGGGATCATGGATCAATTTGCTTCTTGTTTTGGAAAAGAAGGATCGCTAATCCGCTTGGATTGCCGCTCGTTGGAATACAAATACATTCCATATGACCCCAAAGGTTATCGTACGGTATTGCTCAACACTTGCGTTGCCCATGAATTGGCATCTTCAGCATATAATGAAAGACGCAAATCATGTGAAAATGTGGTTGCAATCATCGCTAAACGTCATCCGGAAGTGAAACTGCTCCGTGATGCCAATATGGATATGCTGAAAGAGGTAAAAAATGAAGTCAGCAGTGAAGATTATATGCGTGCCGAATTTGTCATTGAAGAAATTCAGCGTTTGTTGGATGCTTGTGATGCGTTGGAAAAAGGCGATTACGAAACGGTTGGCAAAAAAATGTACGAAACGCATGAAGGATTGAGTAAGCTTTATGAAGTGAGTTGTCCTGAATTGGATTTCTTGAATGATATGGCAAAAAAATGTGGTGTGACTGGATCACGGGTAATGGGTGGTGGATTTGGAGGTTGTACAATCAACCTTGTAAAGGAAGAATTATGCGATGATTTTATCGCACAAGCCACTAAAGCCTATGAAAAAGAGTTTGGCATTCAACCTAAAGTCTACCATGTTGTTATTAAAGACGGGGCAAGAAAATTAGCCTGATATTGCTTTAACGACTGATCATAATAGATCGGTTTATGTTTTTATACGCTTGCAAGGCTCAAACCTTGTGAGCGTTTGTATTTTAAAGTGAAAATTGTTTTTACACAAAATGTGTGTTTAAAAAACGAAAATCAACGTCATTGCGAGCGATAGCGAAGCAATCCTGTTTTAAGTTTGAGACTGCTTCGTCCTTTGGACTCGCAATGACGAAGCAAAATTTTGGTCCTTTTCTTTTGTTTATCAATATGAGCAATTAATTATAAATCAATATAATAATTTGTCGTTGTGAATTGATAGATTATTCGATTTCTTAAATTAAAGTATGAGATTGATCAGAAGTATTTTTATAGAATGTTAAAGATCGTACTTTGTGTTCATAAATTATCGCGTACTTTTGTCCCCAAATAGTTTTTGATCGTTCGAGTGAGTAAAATAGATTATATCAAAAAACCGATTGCCGAAGAATTGGACATATTTAATACCCAATTCAAACAAACGCTCAAAAGCGATGTGTTTCTGTTGAATCAGATTATTCAATATGTGCTAAAAACCAAGGGAAAACAGGTTCGTCCCATGCTCACGCTGCTTTCGGCAAAAATTTTTGGCAACATCACTCCCAATACATATACCGCAGCTTCTTTGGTAGAACTGCTTCATACCGTATCATTGGTTCATGACGATGTCGTAGACGATGCCAACGAGCGCCGCAATGCTTTTTCCGTTTATGCTTTATGGAAATCAAAAACAGCTGTGTTGCTTGGCGATTATTTATTAGCCAGAGGATTGATCATATCTGTCGATAATCAATCTTTTGAACTATTGCGTATTGTTTCCGTGGCGGTTCAGGAAATGAGCGAAGGCGAATTGCTACAATTGCAGCGTTCCCGGAAACAAAACATAACCCGTGAAGATTATTTTGAAATTATTCGTAAGAAGACAGCTTCTCTGCTCAGTGCATCTACCGAAGCTGGGGCACAATCTGCCGGAGCATCGCCCAGCGAGGTCGAGCGGATGAAGCAGTTTGGCATATATTTGGGCTTGATTTTTCAGATCAAGGATGATATATTTGATTATCAACCTCAATCTATCACAGGCAAGCCGATTGGTAATGACATCAAAGAAAAAAAGCTAACGCTGCCATTGATTTATGCGTTGGAAAATGTGTCTGCCAAAGAAAAAAGAAATGCTTTGAGCCTTATTAACGGATCACTCTCCGACCGGGAAAAATTGAAGCGGATATCTGCATTGGTATATGAAAAGAAAGGCATAGAACATTGTTGTGAAGTAATGGAAGAGCTTCGTCAAAAAGCAATTGGCATCATTGATAGTATTGCAAGTAATGACGCGGCAACCGCGCTTAAGGAGTTGGTTGATTATACCATCAACCGTAGAAAATAATGGGTACAAAAACGGCACGTTTTGCCTAAATAACAACAAAAACGCCTACATTTGTACCTTTTGAATTATTTTAAGTTATTCGAATGAAGTTAACGATTAGTCGGAAAATAAGTTTATTGGTTTTTCTCATCTTGTTGGCAGACCAAATCCTCAAAGTATGGGTAAAAACGCATATGACCATCGCTCAGGATATCCATGTCGCAGGCAATTGGTTTTTGATCCATTTTGTCGAAAATCCCGGAATGGCTTTTGGGCAAGAATTTGGGGGAAGCGCGGGAAAATTGCTTTTGAGTTTATTCCGGTTGGTGGCTATTGCGCTCATCATTTGGTATATCCGTACTTTAATTCGTGATAAAGCGCCTCAAGGATTTATAATTTGCTTAAGTATGGTGTTGGCCGGAGCAATCGGTAATATGATTGATTGTGCTTTTTATGGATTATTATTCAGCGAAAGTACATATTCCGAAGTAGCCGTATTTCTTCCCGAGGGTGGGGGATATGCTCCGTTTCTTTATGGAAAGGTTGTAGATATGTTTTCGTTTCCCATCTTGCATGGGCAATATCCGGATTGGATTCCATTTATGGGAGGAAAGGAATTTATTTTTTTCCGGTTTGTTTTTAACATAGCCGACTCTGCTGTGACAGTAGGTGTTATTTCCATACTTATTTTTTATTGGGGTTATCTCAAGAAGGGAGCAAAATCCAATAATTAACATGTTTCGATAAATTTTGAAATGAATCAGGTTGAACAATTATTGCAAGGCGATCAATTTGCAGCCTACAATGGTATCGAATTAGTTTCTGTTTCTGAAGGAAGCGCCACAACCCGGATGAAAATCCAGCCTCATCACTTAAATGGCGTGGGTATTGTGCAAGGAGGAGCTATTTATACATTGGCTGATTTCGCTTTGGCGGCGGCTTCCAATTCGCATGATAAAACAGCGGTTGGGCTTAATTCCCATATTACATATTTTAAGGCAGAATCATCGGGTACGTTATATGCCCGAGCCTCTGAACTTTCATTGCGCCGTGCGGTAGCCACTTACCATGTGGATGTGGTAAACGAAAATGAGGAATTGGTGGCAACTTTTCAAGGAACAGTATATAGAAAGTGATGATTTTTATTGCCGGCATTGTTTTGACATCCGGTGGATTAAACACAAACCTGTTCTCCGTGTCCAAAATTTTCTGTCAAAAAGTTTGATTATTTAATTTTTATTACGACCTTTGCGCTCCATTTTGAAGGAGCAATTCATTTTAGAAAATTAATATAAAGGCGCAATGTCACAAATTTGTCAAATTACCGGTAAGAGCGTTATGGTGGGTAACAACGTATCGCACTCTAAAAGAAGGACAAAAAGAAGATTCTATCCCAATTTGTTTGTGAAGAAATTTTATCTTCAAGACGAAAATTGTTGGATTACATTAAAGGTTTCTGCAGCAGGTATCAGAACGATCAATAAGGTAGGGATTGAAACCGCTTTGAAAGAAGCAATGCAAAAAGGATTTATTTAAATCATAAAAAAGGAATAAAATGGCAAAGAAAGCTAAAGGCAACCGCATTCAAGTAATATTGGAATGCACCGAGCAAAAAGAAAGCGGTGTTCCGGGTATGTCTAGATATATCACTACCAAAAATAAAAAGAATACATCTGATCGGTTGGAGCGTCGTAAATACAATCCGAATTTAAAGAAAGTCACTGTACATAAAGAAATAAAATAGTTTAAGATATGGCAAAAAAAGCAGTTGCAACATTGAGGCAAAAAGGCGCTGGAAAAGGTGTAGCCAAAGTAATCAAAATGGTTAAATCAGAAGAATCCGGTGCATACACATTTGTTGAAGACGTAATTCCTGTGGAAAACGTCAAAGACTTTTTCGAAAAAAGATAAAAATTGATTGCCAAATTTATGCAAGCTGCCTTTCATTCGGGGCGGCTTTTTTTCATTTATAATATATTTGAACGATGAATCAGGATATTAGAAATTTAATTGCCAATCACCGGTCTATCCGAAAATATTTATCGACACCTATTCCGGATGATGTGCTTCGCCAGATACTTGAAGCCGGAATATGCGCATCAAACACCGGCAATATGCAAGTATACAGTATGGTGGTTACTACCGATGAGCGATTGAAAACCCAATTGTGGGAAGCTCATTTCAAACAAAACATGGTATTACAAGCTCCGGTATTAATTACGTTTTGTGCGGATGTCAACCGGTTCAATCAGTGGTGTCGCCAACGGGATGCCGATCCGGGATACAACAATTTTCTTTGGTTCTACAATGCAACCATTGATGCGGTTTTGGCATCACAAAATGTATCGTTGGCTGCGGAATCATTTGGTTTAGGGATATGTTATTTGGGTACGACTACCTATAATGCCGACAAAATCATCGATATTTTGAAACTTCCGCAAGGAGTAATTCCGGTAATAGCCATTACGGTTGGATACCCCGACGGACAACCTTCGTTTACGGGCAGGTTGCCACTTGAAGCAGTTGTTCATCAGGAAACATACCATGATTATTCTGAGCAGGATATTGACCGGCTTTATGCTGATTTGGAAAGTTCGGCACAGACCAAAGAATTGTTGGAGATCAATCAAAAAGAAACGCTAGCGCAGGTGTTTACCGATAAGCGGTATACCAAAACCGATAACGAACAAATATCTATTGCTTTTGAAAAAGCAATGAAACGCCAGAATTTTATTTCGGATTGCAGCGAGTAATTTGATTTTGTTTGTAGCTAGGCTGTTCAAAAAGTCGTAAGCCCGGTTCAGCCGACCGTAAATAATTATATTGCAACCTAATATGTTGAGCGGAATTACAAATTCCGCTCGAACCTTGTTATTTCACTGTAAATTCAAATACTCCGTTATAAGTTTGTCCTTTCTGGTTGATGCCAAGCATCACCTTTCCGGATTGGTTTGGAGTAAATGAGCATGTATGTTTGTTTCCTTCCTGCTGAAATTGGGTAAAATCTTTACTATTGCTAATTAATGCTATTTTGTTGTTTTCCGGGAGAATAAACTCGAATTGGTATGTTTCGCCTTTTTTCAACTCTTTGGAAATCGGCATGTCAATGATGGTACACGATACGTCGGGAAAGTATATGCCCGGGAACGAAGCTTTTTTATTATTCAGAAAATATGAAAATAATCCTTCGGCATTCAGTCCCCAAAGGCAAAGATTCGGATATAACGGCGGCAAAGCCAGAAAGGCATCCCGGCTGATCGATGATTTCAACAATTGCCATTGAGCATCTTGAGGGAAATGGCTGAAAATAAGAATACTTGGAGATGGATCAAACCATTCGGGCGACAACCGGCGAATGAAAGTCCGGCCATTTACGTGCCCGGCGCCCCATGTTGCATCGGCCAACAACCACCGGTCACCTTCTACTTTAATAACGTTCCAAGCATGGCCCCCTTTGTCGAGGTCGGAAGGTTTTTCGTAATAGTATTGCTTCGAGTCGCCGGGTATGGTGACGCATTCTAAACCGATTTCATCGCAAAATGCTTGAAATAAGGCAGAATAAGCCTGGCACACTCCTTTTTGTTGTTTTAAGGCTTCTTCTTTTGTATTGACTTTATAATTGGTATCATAAGCAATATTGTTGGCCAACCAGATAAAAATAGCGCGTGCTTTTTCCATTTTGGTAGAAGCATTTTTTGTAATCTGGGCTGTTAAATCGGGGAACGACATTTTTTTGTCGTATTTCAGGCCAAGCACGTAAGCATCTATTTTTGAAAAGTCTACATTTTGCTTGGTACTACTTACAAAAATAGGTACGGTTTCTTTATTGTTTTTTTGTCCTGTAACCGGAGAAATAAGAATAAAAGCGATAATAACGCTAACAGGTATTTGTAGTAATTTATTCATACAATTTATTTTCAGGTTAGTGGTTTTTATTTGCTCCAAAGTTTTGATAAACAGAATTTTGGAGCAAAAGAAATTAATATATTAAAATCCAATGGATTTCAAATTTAATCCTTCTTTTTCATTCAGGCCAAACATCAGGTTCATATTTTGAACAGCTTGGCCGGAAGCGCCTTTTACTAGATTGTCGATGATGGATGTAATCAACACTTGCCCGTCATACTTTTCTACCCGTATAAAGCATTTGTTTGTGTTCACTATTTCCTTGAGGCTGATTTCGTGCTCACATACAAAAGTAAATGCCGCATCGGCATAGTATTTTTTGTACAAATCGGTCAATTCGTTAGCATCCAGATTTGTTGACGTATACGCTGAGGCGAATATGCCACGGGCGAAATCACCGCGAAGCGGTAAGAACATTAATGGAGAGATGTTGCCTCCTGCTGTTATTTCAAGCGTTTTACGCACTTCTTTTAAGTGTTGATGCGTAAAAGGCTTATAGATGGAAATATTGTTGCTACGCCAACTAAAATGAGTTGTTGCTGTGGGCGCTTGCCCAGCTCCGGTCGATCCGGTAATTCCGTTGATATGTACCGGTGCGGTGAGCAATCCTGCTTTTGCTAAAGGCAATAATGCTAATTCAATGGCCGTGGCAAAACATCCCGGATTGGCAATGTAGTTTGCTTTTTGTATTTGAACCCGGTTACATTCAGGTAATCCGTATACAAAATCCCAACAATTATCGTTTTTGTCTTGATAAAACGGATTGATGCGAAAATCTTGGCTTAAGTCAATAATCTTAGGATTTCCGGGCAATTGGTTTAAATTCAGAAATTCGCAAGATTTTTCGTGACCCAGGCACAAGAATACGACATCGGCTTCACCCAATTCGTTGGTAAATACCATGTTGGTATCGCCATATAGATCGTTGTGTACAGAACAAACCGCTTTGCCTGCATGGCTATTGCTATGCACATAATTGATTTTTACTTGCGGATGACGGAGCAGAATTCGCATCAATTCTCCTGCTGTATAACCTGCTCCACCTATGATTCCTACTTGTACCATGTTATTTCTTTCCGTTTAATTTCACTGTGGTCAATCTGCGAAAACGCTCCAATAAATTGAAATTTTTGATAAAATTGAATTTGTTTTCCCTTTCCGGATCGTACAACATTCCCGTACAAAGGCACATCCGGCGGTTATTTCGTTGCAAAACATCATAATTGACGCATGCTTCGCAACCTTTCCAAAATGCATCGTCATCGGTTAATTCCGAGAATGTAACCGGTTTATAACCAAGCTCAGTATTGAGTTTCAACACAGCCAAACTGGTTGTGATACTAAATATTTTTGCTTTGGGATATTTTTTGCGCGAAAGTTCAAATATCTTTTTCTTGATTTGCCTTGCCAATCCGCTCTTCCGGTATTCCGGCCGTACAATCAACCCTGAGTTAGCAACAAAGAGTTCGTGGCTCCATGTTTCAATGTAGGAAAAGCCGGCGAAACGATTTTGTTCGTCCAATGCAATAATCGCTTTCCCTTCTGTCATTTTCTTTTTTACATAGTCGGGCGAACGTTTGGCGATACCCGTGCCTCGCACCTTAGCCGATGCTTCCATTTCTTGGCAAATTTCTTCGGCGTATGTGCAGTGTTTTTCGTTGGCTACTTCTAAGGTGAATTTCATTTGATTAAAATATTCTTTATATGATGATTAGATGATAAAATAAAATTGTACGGCATATGCGTTTTTTACCGGACGTTCCATTATTCCCGGATCGGGCATCGGAACAGATACCGGAAACGATAATCCGACCGACTCATCCATGTCTTTAAGAATTTGATCAACATAATTTTAATCAAACAAAATATGTTTTTTTGAAAGGACAAACGTAATATTTTTTTCTGGACAAAATATGTGCCTTTGTTGATTTTTTATGGGAGAATTACGGCATACCCATTATAGACCGTTTTTCTGCATATAAAAATCACAGCAAGAATCCGGAAATTCTTGCTGTGATTTCAATTTATAACATACGTTTTATTGTTTGATTGCCTTAATCGTTTGGACTTGTCCGCCTTTTTCCAGGCGGAAGAAATACATGCCTGCCGGCAAGTTTGCCAAATCGATACTTTGGTCTGAATCAACGATGCGTTGTGTATAAACCGTTTTACCTGTTATGTTCACTACACGAAGGATACAACCTTCCGCCCCTGTGAGGTGTAGTGTGCCTGCAAACGGATTGGGATAGATAAGTATTTGTGGAATATTGCGGTCATTAGTACCGGTGGCGCTGGCTACAGTTACCGTACATGAAGCAGTTGGCCCATCGGACGATGTGGCGGTGATGGTTGCTGTTCCACTATTTAAGGCTGTTACTATTCCTGTAACTGCATCATACGAAATAACCCCTGTAGGTGTTATGTTCCAAGTGAGCGGAGCACCTGCGATCGGTTGTGTAGTGGCTGTGAGTGTGGCAGTTCCTCCAACAACCATATTAAGGCTGGTTTCACTTAGCGTAATTGCTGTAGTTGCGACATAAGGTGTTACCGTGACTTCACAATAAACAATGAGATTATTGTTGTTATTTAGCATAGCTTTAACGATTGCCTTTCCTTCGGCTATGGCTGTTACATTGCCATAGGCATCTACACTGACGATGTCGGGATTAAGGCTATTCCATTTTATACTTTTGTGCGTGGCGTCAGCAGGTATTATTGTTGGCTCTAATTGGCGGGTATATCCTTTGGGCATGCTGATATCAGCTACAGAGAATCCGGTGACAAGTTTCGCCGGTTGTAACTTAATTGTATTTAAGGAAATTGTTACAGCGCCTTCTGCCCCTTGGTAATCATAAGAGATTATTTTTCCACCGTTGGAGTTTTCTTTATTGACAATATATGTATAAGTACTTCCGGAAGGTAATTTTATGACCATGGGAGAGTAACTTATCGAGGTCGTTGCTATCCATTGTCCTGGCCGGTATATGTTTACAGGTATCCCTAATAGCTGATTGGTTGAAGCATCTCTGACAACAAAACTATAATTACCATCGTTTTCTGAATAATTGCATATAATGTTATCCGGGTTGGCATTGTTGACTGTAACAGTACCCTTTTTTGAGGGATAAGAGTAATAATTTATATCATTATACGCTTTTATTTCATAGATATAATTTCCTGGCTCCAAAGGAATGGCCAAGTTAGTTTGGTAGGTATTTCCGCTATTATAGATCGATTTTCCATCTTGCATGATATCAATGATAAATTGATCATATGGCAGAGTACCGGTAAACACAAAAGTTACATCATAAGTCTGAATGAATTGGACGTTCACGGTAGTTTGATCGGCCGCTATATAGCCATATTTCGTAATGTCATTGTTGCTATTCCAAATTGCATATCTCAATGTGGTTTGGGGTAAGCGAAATGTAGCCGTACCATTACTATTTGTCTGCTTGTAAGTAAAATGTTCTCCATCATTGTCAAGAATGTCAATACCAGCAATTATTCCATTATTCTGGGCATTGGTGATAGTAAAGGTTACGGTTTTATATGCGGCAAAATTTATATCGATGTCGACATTGTTATTATTTACATTGAATTTTGATGATTTACCAACATAACCATTAATATCGGTACTGTACAAATAGTCGCCATTGGCCATTTTTACAATCATTTTTCCATTAGAATCTGTATGATAATTGTACAAAGAACGTCCCCTTGTCCAATCGTCAATTTCTATATTTCCATTTGTTATAGGATTAAGCCCATCCTTTACAGTAAAAGTTACATTATGATAGGTTATGTTTACAGAAGTTTGGCCGGATATAGAGAAATTATCTTCTGTTTCTGTAAAATTTGAGGCATCTGTTACTCCTACTTTATAACTGTAAAGATTATCTGCCATTTTAGTAGAATAAACTCCGCCAGTAACAGCCGCATTAAAAATCAGACTCGTACTTGCTGCGTCAGTTACCCTGATTGCAGCATTAGTCGTATTGTTATTACCATCTTTTATAGTAAAAGTAATATCCCGGTAAATTATATCAACTGCAGTTTGTTCTGGGACAGAAATGTGACCTAGTGCAGACTTATAATTGTTGTTGTTTGTAAATAGATTGTAGTTATAGTCTCCTTCACCCAATTTAATTGAATAAAGACCGTTATTAGACGTTGGGAAACCTACCGGGTTATTATTCTGAGAAATAGTTACCATTGACCCAGGAGTGGACATGTTGCTTGCACCATCTTTCGCGGTAAAAGTTACATTGTGATAAGTCAGGTTAATCGATGTTTGCGAAGGAACGGAGAAGACGCCCCGGATATTTGCATAATTAGTGTTGTTTATAGATAAACGGTAATCATAGTTTCCTTCAAAAACTTTAATCGAATAACTTCCATTATTAGAAGATATAGAGCCTATCTGATCACCATTTTGCATAATGGTAACATTACCTCCCTGAGAAATATTATTTGTCCCCTCTTTTGCCGTGAAGGTTACATTATAGTAAGTTAAAGTAATCAAAGTCTGAGTAGGCACAGAAATCTGGCCTTGCGCAGATGCGTAATTGCTATTCGGTATCGATAAGTTGTAATCATAGGTGCCTTCAATCATTCTGATCGAATAAATCCCATTACTGGAAGATACCGAGCCTGCCCAATCGTTATTTTGAGTGATGGTCAATTCTCCATTGCTGGAAATATTATTGATTCCCTCTTTTGCGACAAAGGAAACATTATGGTAAAGCAACGTTACCGACGTTTGAGTAGGTACAGAAATTTGGCCTTGGGTTGAGGTATAATGCGGATCTTGTATGTCTAACAGATAATTGAAAATACCTCCGGGCATTTTTAATGAATAAATTCCATTACTAGAAAATACAGAACCTATCTGATTATTGTTTTGGATAATGGTTAATTCTCCATTACTGGAAACATTGTCTACGCCATCCTTCACAGTAAAAGTTACATCATAGTAGGTCAGGGTAATTGAAGTTTCTAAAGGTACAAGGGTTTGGCTTTGAATTGGTAAATAACGGCCGTCTTGCATATTCATGGTATAAGTATACATGCCTTCAGCCATTTTGATTGAGTAAGCCCCATTATTAGAAGACATAGAGTTTACCTGGCAATCATTTTGGGTAATAGTTAGTGTCCCATTACCAGAAACATTATTTGCGCCTTCCTTCACTGTGAAAGTAATGTTACGATATGTAATATCAATATTTGTTTGAACTGGTAATAAAAAATAGCCCGTTACATCAGCATATCCGGCTGTATTTGCTTTTATAATGTAACTGTAATAACCATCAGATAAGTTGAATACACAAGCGCCATTAAGGGTATTCTGTGACGGGACTACTTCTGTGCCACCCAGATCATTCTGGCTATATATACGCACTGTAGCGCCATTTAGAGGAATATTTCCATCTTTTACCGTAAAGGTTACATTTGTCGCCAGTATGTCTACTGACCCCACAGTTAACCCAAATAGAAAGATAGCCAATTGTAGAAGTCTTGTTTTCATGCTATTTCTGTGTTAAGATTTGTATAAGTTTCTGAATGAATAACGTCAAAGTTATAGTATTTTTTTGAAAACCAAAAAATGTTGTTTTTATGGGAATAAGTGTCAGTTAATAAGATTTTTTCATTTAAATATCAATAGTATACAAAATAAAACCCGCAAAATTGAATCTTGCGGGTTTTACCAAACATATATGCTTGTTTATTTCTTTTGTTGTATCTTTAATTTTCCTTGCATCGCTAATTTATAGAACTCTGCACCTGGTGTCAAATCATAATTCCATGATTTTATTTTTGCTCCGCCCCATTGTGGATCAAATACCCAAATACACCAACTAATACCTTTTCCTTCCAAATATCCGATAATCCGGCTACTGTAGTGGCTGACATCGTTGGGATCAATAGCGCCTTCGCGTGAATCGGAACTAAATTCGGTAGCAAATACAGGATATTTGTTGGCTGCAAAACCAAAATTTTCTTCCCATTTGGGTTCCCATGGTTCTGTACGTTTATTAGAATATGGATGAGTGGTATAGCCAATTCGTTCAGCATTAATCGGCTCAAGCAGGATCGGGGTAAGGTCGTACGCCCAATCAAAGCCGCCAACAAGAGGAATGGTTTCCGGGTCAAATGAACGCATGATCGTAATCATATTTTCGCACAATTTTTTCCAACTTGACCATGGGCATACGCCCAATTGTCCTCTATAATCGGTTGGTTCATTGAATAATTCATAAAAAGCGATTGTATTGTGCCCAGCATAACGTTGTGCGATTTTTCTCCAGAAATCATAAGTTTCTTGTTTGGTTGTCACGTACATTGGATCTTGAAACATTTCCATTTCAAGGTTTCCGATGGTATGCCAATCTATGATGATATACATTTTAAGGTCGGTGCACCATTCTACAGCTTGATCAATCAATTCCATATATTTTTGCGGAGTACGTTCTCTCCATGCGACAGGGTGAATCGGTATGCGCACTATGTTACCACCTAAAACTTTGACTTGTTCAAAATGATTCTTATTCCAATGTCCTTGCTTTTCTACTTTATCCGGATCGGATATGGCAATTCCTCTGAATAATACGGTTTTCCCGGATGGATCTACAAACTTGTTGCCTTCTACCCGAATCAAGGGCATCACTTTCTTTTTGTCTTCGGGAAGCCGGGTTCCAAATCTTCCTCCTACATACCATTGCCCTTGGTCTGCTTCACTCCAACGGTTTACTTGTTGTTGTCCAAAAACAGCCTGTGAAACACCAAACGAACATAAGTATATCGCTATGGTGTATAGGAATACATGCGCTTTTTTCATAATTTTATTTTTAATTATTTATTAATTGAATATGTGAAATTCGAAATTCCATATTTTGGGTATATCCACTATATTTCAAGTAGGATGATTTTCCATATAAAAACGAAAAGTTAAAAGGGCAAAAGTTTTTTCATTTTGTAATACATGTTCATTTTGCCACAACAAAAATAGTTAACTCCCAACAAAATTTATCGTGCAGAATGAAAAAAACGGGGTATTTTTAGTTATTTAATGTTAAAATTTTACATAGCCATACCAGAATCTTTCAATACTTGCCGGTTGTAAATTCAGAATAATAGAATAATTTTGAATTTACACACTATACCATACTGTATGGTATAGTGTGTAAAAACCTTATTATACTTTAAGATTAAAAATTGGAAATATAAAATTTGTAATGTTTAGAGCTGGGAGAAAGATGTTGGCGTCCAAATCCAATCATTGATGCACGAAACAGTATCAGCATATTGCGCATCACTACTTAGTGTTCTCCACTCTGGAGAGCTTCCAAAAGCACCCCAATTTTTTGTCAATGCGTTCATATCGTCAAAAGCTAACATATATACCAAACTCGGCATTTTCTCTCCGGCAATGGTTTCTCCAAACAATACCGGTTGTAGGCCGGTTTTTTTGAAAATGTCTATTTCACCACCTTCATTAAACATCTGTATTTTCTTTTTGGCTGCTACCAAACTTGGCGATTCATAAGTGCGAACTTGAAATACGCGCGAAGCATTTTTCTTCTTTTGTTCGGGAACTTGAATTTCAGGTAAATGGGCAAATGCCTTCAATATGGTTTTTTCCATGCGTACAAAAGCCATGTCAGATAAAGGAGCTTCCAAAAAGCGTTTACCGGCTTGCCGGAATGTATTGTCATCAAGTAGTTTGTCATTTACTGAAACAATAGAATCAAGAGAAGGATGAGGTATGATTGCATGTAGTGTCGGCATGTTTGGGCCGTGTTTTACATTGAATACGCCTATGTTATTGATCCCAGCTCTATTTAGTGCAGGAATAGCTGCGTCACGGTAATAATCAGCAACTAAGTTCTGTTTGTTTCCCAAATGCAATTGGTATCTGATCCATTCATAGTATTGCACCTTCTGTTGTGATTGGTCATCAGCCATAATCGGCATTCCCATTACAGGAGCCATACCTAAAGCACAGCCGGTAGATAAAAATGTACGCCTTTTCATAATAATTTTTGTTTTTTATTTAAATTAATTTGATTTATTGTGTGCCAAATACGTTATTGTATACTTGTTTAATGCCTTCTTTTAACCCAATTTCTGGTTTCCAACCCATTTGACGCATCCTGGTTATATCCAATTGCTTTCTGGGCGTTCCATCCGGTTTGGATCGATCCCAAATCACTTCACCTTTGAATCCGGTAATATCTTGGACTATTGTGGCTAAATCCTTAATGGTTAAGTCTTCTCCGCATCCTACATTTAAGTGTGCAGGGAATGTATCAGGTGCGTCATAATGTTGCATGACGAAAACCGATGCGGCGGCCATGTCATCTACATGCAAAAACTCGCGCAATGGACTTCCCGATCCCCAAAGTGTGATATGTCCTTTGCCAATGCCATATTTAGCCAAAATGTTTTCTATTTCATGCTGTTCGCTTTCTCCGAAGATTCCTTCTATTGGCCTTTTATTCAAATCTTTGCGAATGAGATCCCAATTGTTATTCATCAACGCTTTGCCCAAGTGCATTTTACGGATTAATGCTGGCAGCACGTGCGAGGTTTCCAGATTATAATTATCATTCGGGCCATATAGATTCGTCGGCATAATAGATATGTAATTACATCCGTATTGGTTGTGGTATGTTTCGCACATTTTGATTCCGGCTATTTTGGCAATGGCATAAGGTTCATTGGTCTTTTCCAGTTCGCCGGTCAATAGATATTCTTCTTTGATGGGTTGTGGCGCTATGCGGGGATAAATACACGAAGATCCAAGAAATAACAATTTTTTGACACCATTTAAGTGGCTGTGATGAATGACATTATTTTGAATCATCAAGTTTTCGTAAAGAAATTGTGCCCGGTATGTGTTATTGGCCACGATACCACCCACTTTGGCCGCAGCTAATATGACATATTCGGGTTT
>JAVBPN010000374.1:0-25001 GCA_031549585.1 Bacteroidales bacterium | reverse complement strand
GTTTCTTCGAAATCGCGTCAGCCATCTGTTTCAATTGGTTCTGAGCTTGTTCCAATTGTTCCCGGATTTTCGCAATCTGCAAATCGTAATCCCCGATTTCGCGGATTTTTGCATCCAAATCATCGCGGATAGCAATTAATTCCTTTATAGATGTCACACGGTGTTTTTGTTGCAAAGCATACAACATATCTAAACGGGCATTGATTTGCTCCAAACGTCCCGGATCATGATCCATAGCCTCAGACAGCCGGCCTGTTTCTGTTGCTATATCTTTCAATTCAATGAAAACTGCTTCGATACGCTGCAAAAACTCTTTTGCTTTAGGATATACCTGTTGCAAACGTCCAATAGTTGATATGGAAGATTTAAGCGTTTGCAACACAGATGATTCTTCAGCGTCAATCCATGAATTAACTTGCGCCAATCCCGTTTTGATTTCTTCGGCATGCGACAAGGTTTTTTGCTCGTCTTCCAAAAGAACCTGTTCGTCTTCGTTTAATTTGGCTGCTTCTAATTCTTCAAAACGAAAACGATGATAATCCAAATCGGATTGATGCTGCTGGGATAGCTGCAATAACCGGCCTAACTCTGACTGTAAATCCCGGTAATGATTGTAAGCCCTTGTATAAACTGCAACTTCATCGACTTGTTGGGCATAAGTATCCAGAATCTGCAATTGAAATGCCGCCGACTCCAAATATATATTTTGATGTTGTGAATGGATATCAATGAGTTTAGACCCCAAGTCTTTTAAAATCGACACATTAACAGGCGAATCGTTGACAAAAGCCCTTGACTTTCCATCAGCTGAAACCTCACGACGAATGGTAGTTTCAGATGCATAATCTAAATCGTGCTCATCAAACCATGCTTCCCATATGTTGGATGGCAATCGAAAAGAACCTTCTACAATACATTTTTTTGTTTTATCCAGCAATGTAGTGCTGTCAGCCCGTTGTCCGGCCAATAAACCCAACGCACCGAGCAAAATTGATTTTCCGGCGCCGGTTTCACCCGTAATAATGGATAATCCTCCATAGAAGTCAATTTCTAATTCCTGAATTAACACATAATTACGAACGGACAAATGGGTAAACATGAAATTTAGTTTAGAATTATATCATTTTAACGATCCCCGAATTCCATCAAATATGCCTTAACAAATGCTTCAAGATCGCCATCCATCACTCCTTGCACATCGGAGGTTTGATAATTGGTGCGGTGGTCTTTCACACGGCGGTCATCGAAAACATAACTCCGTATTTGCGATCCCCACTCTATTTTTTTCTTCTGCCCTTCTATTTCGGCTTGTTTTTCACGCTTCTTCTGCAATTCCATTTCGTACAATTGCGATTTGAGTAAACGCATGGCATTTTCCTTATTGCCCAATTGCGAACGGCTTTCGGTATTTTCAATGGCAATTTCTTTCATCTCGCCGGTCTTCTCGTCTTTATATTTGTACCTCAGCCTTACGCCCGTTTCCACCTTATTGACGTTCTGCCCGCCAGCACCGCTTGATCGGAATGTTTCCCAAGTAACATCAGCCGGACTTACGTCTATTTCTATGGTATCATCTACTAATGGGGCAATAAATACCGATGCGAACGAGGTCATCCTTTTCCCTTGTGCATTGTACGGAGAAACCCGCACCAAACGATGCACACCAGTTTCACTTTTTAAGAAACCATATGCATAATTCCCTTCTACTTCAAGAGTCACCGTTTTGATACCCGCTTCATCACCTTTTTGGAAGTCCATTTCGCGAACCTTAAAACCGCTACGTTCACAATAACGAAGATACATCCGCATCAGCATTTCTGCCCAATCCTGGCTTTCTGTACCGCCTGCACCAGAATTAATTTTCAGTACCGCTCCCATATGGTCTTCTTCGGCACGAAGCATATTCTTAAATTCCAACTTTTCGAGGCTATGCAAAACAGCATCATATTGTGCTTGCACATCATTTTCAGATGCTTCGCCTTCCCGGTAAAAATCGTACAATACAACCAAATCGTCCATTTGCGTTTTTACCTCACGGTAAGACGTTATCCATTCTTTAAGGGCCGATACTTTACGTAATTGTTGCTCTGCTTCCTTAGGATTGTCCCAAAAACCGGGAGCATGTGTTTTTTCTTCCTCTTCTTCTATTTCGATCTCTTTACGTTCGATGTCAAAGATACCTCCTCAGCGCATCCTCGCGCTCTTGCAACTCTTTCAATTGCTCTGCTGTGATCATGTTTTCTTATTTTAATGGTACAAAGGTATCATTTTTACCGTTTCTACCGGATGATTTTTTGATGTTTTTTAACCATAACGTTCTACTAAGTAATGATTAATGGTTAATGATAAATGGCACAAAACGCAGAAAATCAACTAAGCGAAACTCTTTTGTGAAATAATTTTAAGCAAATATCAAAAACGTCGAATATATCCTGTTGAGTACTTAGTTAGGTGGTAAATCCGATAATCATAATCTATTTATGTCTAAAAATCAGAAAGATATACTTTAACCCTATACAAGTTTCCTTATTGTCCCGAGGAAAATAATTACTTTTGTATAGATATATTTAAGTCAAAAACATAAAATGAAATTACTTTCTCCGAAACGGTGGACTGATTATGAGTTAATAGACACAGGTGGCTTTGAAAAGCTGGAACGATTTGGGAAATACATTCTATCCCGTCCCGAGCCACAAGCGATATGGAGCAAGTCACTCCCTCAAGAAGAGTGGGATAAACTATCGCATGCTGTTTTTAGGAAAAATTCATCAAAAGCCAGCGATCGGGAAAACGAACGTGGAGAATGGATCTTAAAACCCGGCATGCCCCAACAATGGTGGATCGATTACCGTTACGAAACGATGTCGCTGCGTTTCCGTTTGGGATTGACATCTTTCAAACACGTAGGTATTTTCCCCGAACAAGCCGAAAACTGGGACTATATTTACGACCGGATCACACAAATGAAGAACGATCATGTTCAAATACTCAACTTGTTTGCATACACAGGCGGCGCTTCATTGGCTGCAAGAGCAGCCGGAGCAGAAGTCACTCATGTCGACTCTGTCCGGCAAGTAGTATCATGGAGCCGTGAAAATATGGAAACTTCAAAATTGTCGGATATTCGTTGGGTCATCGAAGATGCTTTGAAATATTTGCGCCGCGAAAGCCGCCGCGGGAAAAAATATCAGGGAATTATCCTTGATCCTCCGGCATATGGGCGCGGACCCGATGGCGAAAAATGGGTTCTTGAAGAAAATATCAATGAACTAATGTCTTTGTGCCGGGATATAATGGATTCTCAACAGGCTTTTTTGGTGATGAATCTATATTCAATGGGATTCTCTGCACTAGTGGCTGAAAATTTAGCCAAATCATATTACCCGAATATAAATAGCGAATGTGGCGAACTATATTTTCCAGACAAAAATGGCAATCGCTTGCCATTAGGCGTATTTGTAAGAGGAAACATTGATTAATGATTAATGATTAATGATTAATGATTAATGATTAATGGATATTGATTATTGAACATTGAACCTTGAACCTTGAACATTGAACCTTGAATTTTAAATATTGTGAGTGCATCGGCAATTTCTTCTGTCTTAAAACAATATTGGGGCTACGATTCTTTCCGCCCCATGCAGGAAGAAATTATCACTTCGGTACTGAACGGGGTCGACACGCTCGCCTTGATGCCAACAGGAGGAGGAAAATCCATTACATTTCAAGTCCCGGCCATGGCGAAGGAAGGATTGTGTATTGTGGTTACTCCATTGATTGCTTTGATGAAGGATCAGGTTGAGAACCTCAAAAAGAAACAAATCAAAGCCATTGCCATTTATTCAGGGATGACTTCGCGGGAAATCGATACCGAACTAACCAACTGTGTTTATGGTGGGTATAAATTTTTGTACATTTCACCTGAGCGCATCGGCACAGAAATGTTTCAAACACGCCTTCGCGAAATGCAAGTCAATTTAATTGCTGTTGACGAGGCGCATTGTATTTCCCAATGGGGTTATGATTTTCGTCCGGCATATTTGGAAATAGCCCAGCTGCGCGAATCGCTTCCTGGTATTCCTATCTTGGCGCTTACAGCCACTGCCACACCTAAAGTCGTAGAAGATATTCAGGAAAAATTATTATTCGCCAAAAAGCATGTGCTGAAAACGAGTTTTGAACGAAAAAACTTGTCCTATTTGGTGCGTCATGTGGAAGACAAACGAAACTATTTGTTAAAAACCATCAGCCGTTTCCCTGGCAGCGGAATTATTTATGTCCGTAACCGGAAAAACACCCGTGAAGTAGCCCAGTTTCTTCAACGTAATGGTATAGCAGCCGATTATTACCATGCCGGACTAAATAATACAATACGTTCGGAACGGCAAGACCGTTGGAAAGAAAACAAATGCCGGGTGATGGTTGCAACCAATGCTTTTGGAATGGGTATTGACAAACCGGACGTTCGGTTTGTAATTCATATAGATTTACCCGATACACTTGAAGCATATTTTCAGGAGGCTGGACGTGCCGGACGCGATTTAAGCACTTCATATGCCGTACTTTTGTTTGAAAAATCCGACAAACAAAAATTAGAACAACGGCTTCGGGTTGCTTTTCCCAAAATTGACAACATCCGGCGTATTTATCAGGCATTAGGCAATTATTTACAAGTCCCATTGGGTGGAGGACGAGATATACCATCCGATTTTTCACTTGCCCGGTTTTCATCAACTTATAAATTCGAGCCGCTCACAGCGTACCACGCCCTTAAATTAATTGAACGGGAAGGATACATTCAGTATGATGAAGATCCCCAATCGGCTGATAAGGTACACTTTATTGTTTCGCGGGATGATCTATACAAATTTCAAGTATCAAACGAAACATTTGACCAATTCATTAAATTACTGTTACGTTCCTATACGGGTTTCTTTTCGGAATATGTCAGCGTTGATAAAATGATATTGGCGAAGAACGCAAAGGTAAGCGTTGACATTATTGATGAATATATAAAAAAACTCGATCAAATGAAAGTGATCGACTATATTCCCCGTAGGAAACAATCTGTCGTCACTTACATACGTGAACGTATCGACGAAAAACGATTATTTATCTCGCCTCAAAATTATCTCCAACGACAAAAAGTCACGCAAGAGCACATTGAAGCGGTACTCCATTATGCCGAAAATACGACACAATGCCGAAGCGTCATGTTATTAAATTATTTTGGAGAAATGGATGTTACTCCATGTGGCCATTGTGATTACTGCCTACGTCACCAAGAGCAGACAATTAGCCAACAAGAACGAGAAGTCGTTACAAAAGCTGTTGTTTCTATACAAGAAAAGGGGAATGAAATAGATATAAATGCTTTGAGCGAACAATTACATATCAATGCGCACAAAGTAATTGAAATTGTTCGGCAAATAAAAGATGACCAGTGAGATAATTGAAAATGGAAAGTTGAAAATGGAAAATGGAATTTTGAATCTTGAACTTTGAATATATTATCGGTTGTTCAACTAAGTATATTCATCAAGTAGCTTGAAATGTTATGAAAAAACCTTATTTGCGGTATTTTAGATAAATTTTTTAAAACCAATGATCTGAAACCTCCGATACCATTACTTTTCATAGCAGTATAATCTTCCTGGCTTTTGAGCAATATATTACCGAGACTCTTGTTACTGGCTCCGCCTATACGCATGCGAACAAAAACATGCGGTAAATACCGGCTTTCAAATCCGGGTTGGCTGAAAAATCGTAAAACAAGATCATAATCTGCAGCTATACGTAATGATGTGTTAAATTTTCCATATTTTTCATACACTTCTTTGTGTACAAATAATGTAGGATGCGGAGGCATCCAACCTTTTTTTAACAATTTAGGTTGAAATTTACAGCTTTTCCAAAAACGAACAATGTTACGGGTATCATTACGAGCAACATAAATTAAATCGCCATATACAGCATGGCATCTATCGGCTTGAAAAACCCTCACAATATTATTGATTACAAAATAATCGTACAAAATGTCATCTGCATGAAGAAATCCGACGATATCGCCAGTAGCCATTTCAAGGCCCTTATTCAGCGCATCATAAATACCCTTATCCGGTCCACTGACCCATTTATCAATAGCTGTATTGTACTTTTTTATTATGTCAATCGTACCATCCATAGACCCTCCATCAACCACAATATATTCGATATGAGGATACGTTTGGGACAATATCGATTCTATTGTAGCTTCAATGGTATCAACATTATTGTACGACGCGGTGATGATAGAAACCTTCATCTGGTGAATAAACATACTTTATTATATGTTCGTATACGTTTTTTTGAAAAAAAAGTTATCCAAATTAACAGCAACCGTTATTAACAATAAAAACAGTGTCAAAAATATCTTTTACTTAACATGTCACTTTCGTGTAATGACACAGTTTTCTAAAACAAGCATATCCATTTGGGTTCTCAAGAAACAATCCAACGCTTCTTGAGGCGTATTGACAATTGGCTCATTTTCATTGAATGAAGTATTCAGCAAAATAGGAATACCTGTTTTCTGACGAAACTTTTCAATTAACGTATAATATCTGGGAGATACATCCCGATCCACGGTTTGCAGACGACCAGTACCATCTACATGGGTAACCGCCGGTATCAAACTACGTTTTTCTTCCCTTATTGGGAAAACCTTTTCCATAAACGGCACATCATCCGTCCGGGTAAAAAACTCTCCGACATAGTCTTTCAAAATGGAAGGAGCAAATGGCCTGAAACTTTCCCTCCGCTTGATTTTCTCATTGAGCAGATCTTTAGCTTTAGGATTACGTGGATCTGCTAAGATGGATCGTGCACCTAAAGCTCGTGGCCCGAATTCTGCGCGACCACTGAACCACCCTACTACTCCTGGCTCAATTAATTTTTCCGTAACGATATCATATAAAGTATCATCACTCAATCTTTGATAGTCAATTCCCTTTTCACGTAGTAAACTTTCAATTTCCTCATTAGAAAATTTAATGCCTGTATAAGCTGAATATACCGGAGCCACACGTGGTTGCCCCAATACTTGATGATATAAATATTGGGCAGATCCCATAGCAATACCGGCATCATGGCCAGCCGATGGAATATATACATTTTCAAATCCTGTATTGGCAGCGATTTTTCCGTTTGCCACGGAATTTTGCGCTACTCCACCGGCTACGCAGATATTTTTTTGTCCTGTTCTTTCCCGAAGATGAATGAGTATATGAAAAATCAATTCTTCAGTAACTTTCTGAACCGATGCAGCTAAATCCTTGTGATATTGGGTCAACGCTTCATTTTTTTGTCGAGGGGTTCCGAAAACTTTCACAAAGCAGTTTGAAAATAAATTCCCTACGGACGGCATGTTATTTTCGTATTTGAATCCGGCTTTGGTGGGTTGTACAAAAAAACGTTTGTCCCAATTGTATAAACCATTGGGAAGGAACTTTAAAACGCTTTTTACTTTATCAACAAATTTCGGTTCTCCATATGGAGCCAATCCCATCACTTTGTATTCATCGCCATAATACGGAAATCCCAAAAATTGAGTAAATGCCGTATAAAACAATCCGATAGAAACAGGAAAATTCACACTATCCAATATTTCTATTTTATTTCCTTTCCCCACGGCAATCATGGTCGTGGTAAAATCTCCCGATCCATCAACCGACAAGATGGCCGACTCTTCAAAAGGAGAAGCAAAGAAAGCCGATGCAAGGTGACTGCGGTGGTGTTCGATATTATGGATTTTATTTTTCAAATGTTTGGCTTCCAAATGGTCTAACTTCATGAATTCTTGCTCCAAAGAAGCGACTTTTTGGCTGTTGGTAAACCGCTCCAACGATTTCAAAATCAAATCGGGATTCCTGAAAAGATATCCTATTTTTTTACCGAATTTAGCATGGGGATCCCTTCCAATGGTGATATGATCCACTTCATTAAGCGTAATACCAGCTTCACGCAAACAAAATGAAATGGCAAGCGCCGGAAATCCGGCCCAATGTTTTTCCCTTGTAAAACGTTCTTCTTCCGTTGCCGCGATCAAACATCCATCTTTGAAAATAGCGGCAGATGAATCTGCATGATACGCATTAACTCCTAAAATGTACATTATCTAATAATTTATTTTACAAATAATCAATATGTTAATTTCTTTAAGTCAAAATCATACAATCGTTTAAAGGCTTCTTCTAAAGACCAATGTTTTTCCCGCATGGCGCATGAAACTTCATAAACAACAGCATCGATCATAAAACGAAACCAAAATCCTTGCAAAAAGTGACATATCAATCCGGCTTTACCGTCTAAGAAGCCCAAACGCAAAAAATACCGGTAGTTAAAATATAAAAAACTGCGTAAAAACAATGGCATCTTCTGAAATATATTGTTTTTAAACCATCGTCTTTTTTCAATCGGATTCCCTTGTATATTGGCATCGACATTACCTGTAGCTCTCTGGTGCACCAGCACCTCTGCTGCTTCGATAATAGCCCACCGGGTATGTCCCGATGTAAAGGTTTTTAAATCGTTTGCAATATGGTCGATAATATCAACTCCTTTTTTGACTTGACATTTCTTCCCATCCAAAACAAAGTGTTGGTCATATACTTTTTCCTCGCATTTACCTTTTCCGGCACGATACAAACGCAGATGATATGTAGGATATACGCCGCCATGTTTGATCCATTTACCCATAAAAAATGTCCGCCGGGAAAACATAAATCCATCATTTTCGGATTCGGGGTTAAACTGATGGCGCATCCAATCATTTAATTCCGGTGAAAGTTGTTCTCCCGCATCTAAATGCAACACCCATTCGGTCTGAAACGGATTATTTTGCTGCGCCCAGTTCCGTTGTTTCGAATAGTTATCAAAAGGATGGGATAAAACCGTTACTTTATACTCTTGCAGGATATTCAATGTATTATCCGTAGACCCCGAGTCAACCACCAATACATGTTCGGTAATACCATGAATGCTGTCCAAGCAGGCTCTGATATTGTTTTCCTCGTTGAAGGTAAGGATGATGATGGTTAAATCTTGAAGCATGTATTCTTTCTAATTAAAGTATACAAATTTCGGTTTTTCTCTGCCATTTAATATCCATTCGTATAATTCTATCATTTTTTTTGTGACTACTTCCATAGAATAGTTTTCCTTGATCAATTTCTTACCATTCTCGCCCATTTTTATCCTTTCCGATTCCGGAGTATTCATGGCTATTTCTATAATTTCCGTCAACGTATCCACATCATTATCCACCCACCAGCCACAATGATGCGTATTTAGCTCTTCCCATGGTGTTCCTTTGGACGCAATAACCGGAATACCTTTGATAAGAACTTCTGGAATAATCATTCCAAAATTTTCAAAGTCACTCGGAACAACCAAATAAGATAAAGAATCCATAGCACTGTCTTTTTCAGCTCCTGATAAAAAACCGGTAAAGATGACATTATTTAAATGTAATCGTTGCATCTCCTCCTTTAAAAACTGATGATACTGATCATCTCCGGCTCCAATGATGACCAATTCTTTGTCACTCACTTTTTCTCCCAAATTAGCCCAGGCATGGATCAGGCGTTCAATATTTTTTCGAGGATGAACACGTCCTAAATACCCTACGCGCAATTTACTTTTAGCAGAAATCAAAGAATGATTTTCCGGTTCGATATATACCGGATTAGGAATAACTGCAATGGGCGAAGTGACACCCAAATTTCGCAAGTGTTGCATCTCGCCTATACTTGTTGCTTGCACAACGGTAGCTTTATTTAAATCACTTTTTAATGATAGGGCAAACATCATTTTTTTTAAAAATGTCGATTTCATCAAAGCCTGAGGATACAGCATGCCTCGCGGTGTAATAATATATGGTTTGCCTTTCTTACGTGCTATCTTTGAAGCGATATATGTTGTATACTGCCAAACAGCTTGTGTATGGTATAAATCGTATGAATGCTCCTGAAGAAATTTTTTAAATAAAGGGGAATATGCAAATCTTGATTCTGTTTTAGGCAACTGAATGATAAAAGGTTCATCGGAAACAAATTGATCGCCTTCATTTAGCTGATAAGTAAGAATATCTGCATCAATACCTTGTTGACGCAATCCCTTTACCGTGTAAAATACACTCTGTCCTGGGCCTCCACGATTAATTCCTAAACCAGATATAGTATGGAGGACTTTCATATTGTTTCGTTTTGCAACATTATAGCTCCTGAAGTTTTGATAAAGCTATTTCACTAATGATATATCTAATCTTACCTCTATCATCATGAATACGATCAACAATATCAATGGATATAGGTATTTCATGTTGAACTTTTTCTTCAAGTGTTTCTTTTATAGCAGACAAAACCTCTAATGTTTTTTCCGTTGGCACATGAACTTTGACAGAAACCCGTAAAGAATAATCTTTGTTCTGGTAAACCTGAAATTGATCAATATAATCCGTGTAATTGTCAAATATACTGGACAAATAAATACCATCGAGATATATGCCATTAGGTGTATAAGCTGCGTCAGAAATGCGTCCCTTTATTTCCTTTAATAATGGTAATGAGTTACCACAATTACATTTTTGTTTCGTAAGTGTTCCCCTATCTCCCAAACGATATTTTATCAAAGGAAATGCAAAACTTTGGAGATTGCTCACAAGTATATCTCCTTCTTTTTCCATCAAAGGATGACCATCCGAATCAACAACATCTATATGAACATAGTCATAGTTAATATGTAAATCATCAGTATACGGGCATTGTATGGCGATATTGGCTATTTCATTACAGCCGTATTGGTTCATTACTTTGCACCCAAATGCTTTTTCGAGTTTTATCCGAACGTTTTTATAAAGTGGTGAAGAAGTAGACCATACCAATTTTAACGAATTGATTTTTATGTTATTTTCTAAAATAAAATCCGCTGCTTTTTCTAATCCACCGGTATATCCGACCAACCATACAATCTTTTTACGAGTAATATTTGAAACAAACTTGCTCAAATCTTTTTCATTAAAAGAAGAAGCGTTTAAATATATTCTTTTGGTCGGCCACCATAAGGCTCTATTTACAAATTTTCTAAAAATGGTAGCGGGAACATTTCTATGGATTATTC
Organism: Bacteroidales bacterium; assembly: GCA_031549585.1. Lineage (GTDB taxonomy): Bacteria > Bacteroidota > Bacteroidia > Bacteroidales > UBA4181 > JAIRLS01. Next base: position 13,841 of record JAVBPN010000374.1, on the reverse strand, counting down.
CAACATTTGCAGCCGGAGAAACATTCCACCAACTAAAGGCTCTCCAACCTAAAATTTCGGTATTAAACCGCTTGTCGATATACACTTTTAAAGGCATTCCGGTAGATCCTCCTGTTGTAGCTATCCCAAAATATTGGGGATCAAGATCCGGGTCTTTAATATCAGCCTTGAATTGTCGAACCATTTCCTTTTCCAAGGCAGGTACTTTAATCCAATCTGATTCCGTTTTAAGCAAATCGGGAGTAAAGCCCATGCTGTCATAATACTTTTTGTAAAAAGGTATATGTTTATACGCATGCCCTACAATTTTTTTCCGTTTCTCCCAATTTAGAGAGGATAATTGATCATATGATAACTTCTGCTGTTTTAGTGCCTGCCAATAATGCCTCATCGCATTATGCCTAAAAAGCTTATTTTTCAGAAAAAAAATATTATTTTGAAATCTACTCATCTTTTATCAAACGGTTTTACCAAATAAGGTATAATGATTTTCACATCATTTTATGTCAAAGAAATAAATAATTTCTCTATTAATTTAGAATATAATTGGGCTGTAGCATTGACAGAAAACGGTTGTACCATTTTTCGATTAATTTGGGCATATTCATTAATCAATTGTGGAGATTGTAGCAAACAATCAATAGCATCAATAAAGTCATCCTTTACAGGAGATCGTTTAAAACCATTATAATGATCTGTGATAAGGTTTCCCGTCCCCAATATTTTATTACTTATTACAATCCCCATTCCCGAAGCCATAGCTTCAATAATTGTAAAATTTCCATTACTGGTCAAAGCCGGAAAAATCATAATATCTGATTGGGCATATATCTCACCCAAATCATCCCATTTTTTAATGTTATCCAAAAATGAAACCTTGTTATTTAATCCTAATTTGAAAATTTGTTGCTCACATTGATTTCTTAAATCTCCTATAGCATTGAGGAATAAATGAGCTTGCGGATGTCGATTGCATACATTGGCAAAAATATCAATCGCTAATATCGGATTATAGATATCCACCAGCCGATTGGGAAAAATAAAATTCAAACGTTTTGTGATATCCCGTTCTGGGTGGTCCAGGTAATCATCAATTAGGCTGGCATATTGCGAAATAACAACTTTATCTCCAAATTTAAATTCATCTCTGAATTGAGGAAGAATATCATCAAAGGATACCATAACCATATCTACGTTTCTATAAAGAAATCGAAGTATTTTCCACGTCCAATTATAAGTTCGCAGGGTTCCATCCTTTTTTCGAGATCTTTCTGTAAAAACAACAATCTTCTTTTTATTTCGACGCGCCCATAAATACGCCAAATAATTTGCCGGAATAGAAAAACCAGACACCATTACAATGTCTGGTTGAAATGTTTTCAACATCTTAAGGTGTGAAAAACAAAAATATCTGAATCTTCTTTTAAAATAAACATTAGGAATAATCTTACAATTATTCCCTAAAGGAATTTGCCACCATTGAGCCCGTGTTCCAATTACGTCATAAAACCAACCTTCAGCAACAAAGTATTTTTGAAGGGCTTCACACAATTTCACAACATGAGGAGCAGCAACCCAACTAATGTAAACAAACTTTTTCACCCGTTTTTATATAATAGTTTGATAAAAATTCCAATAATCTTCCGCTATTTTATCTGGAGTATATTTCTCCACATTCTTAAATCCGTTGTCAACAATCGATTGCACCAACTCTGAATCATTCATCAATCGCAAAATTGCCTCATGAATTTCATCAACAGAAAATGGATCGACAAGTAAAGCTCCGTCTCCGGCAATTTCTTTTAATGGCGATATATTACTTGTAATGAGTGGCCTTCCAATAGCTTGCGCCTCTAAAACAGGCAATCCAAAACCTTCTCCTACCGACGCAAAAAACACAATATCACACATTTTATATTTTTCAATCAATTCTTCTTCCGAAATACGATACGTTGTACGATATTCAATTTGATACAGTTTCATCTTTTCAATTAAATCAAGTGGCGGATTTCCAATAATATCTAATTGGCAAGGAATATTTTCTACTGCATCAATAAGCCTGGATAAATTTTTATACCATCCCGACCCGATTTGCAAAATAATAGGTTTTTCTAAATTAAAAACTTTCGGGAAAGGGATCAATGGCATTGATAATGGATTCGCGATTAAAGTGATTTTATTAGGGTTGATTCTAAAATATTTGATTAAATCGATCTTTGTAGATTCACTGATTGTTGTAATTTTTTTTACCCACCAAATAGGCAGAATAAACCAAAACAATGCGTATAAATAAAATTTTAAAGACCTTTTATTATTCTTATAATGCCCAATATCATGTATGGTAATAATCGTTTTACGAGGAGGCAAAAAAAGGGCTAGGTAGTGAACATCTCCGGTAATGTGATATAGATCAGCTTTGAGTTTTCTTAGTTCTTTTATGGTTCTCCAAATAGAAATATTACTAAAATATAAAGAAGGTTCCACTCCGTATTTGCCAATATGATCGACAATGGTCATAAACACATTTTCTATACTGTAAACATTTTTTTCCTTAGGCCTAAATATGTAACAAACTTTCATAAAAGATTAAACGAGGCCTATCCTACAATAGCTGAAATGACCTTATTAATTTGATCATAATAATTATTCCACGTATAATTTTGAGCAATTTGATATGCTTTAATACCATCCTCTTCCAATCTAAAACGGTCACTTTCGTAATATTCAATGGCTAGTTTCAATGCGTCCAAATCATCCACAGGAATGACCTTACCCCCCCCCTTGGATACAACATCTTTTGATCCTGTATTTTCAGTCACGATCACCGGTGTGCCAGAAGCCATAGCTTCCAACACCACCATAGCCCAACTATCCAAGTAGGAAGGAAGTACAAAAAGATCGGCTTCTTGATATTTTTGAGCAAGCTCGTGATGATGTAAAAAGGGAATATGGGTATAGCATTCTTTATATTGTTTCAAGCAATTAATAGCATCATCGGCTATTGTTCCTATAAGGGTTAATTGGGTATTTGTTAATTGCTTTACCATTTCCAACAATAAATGAATTCCTTTCCCTTTGGTGATTGCTCCCACAAAAAGCAATTTCAACGGGCGATCCGCAGTATTATCATACGTCCTTTTACATTCAAATTTTGTAGGATCAAAACCCAAATTTACCATATGTATTTTTCCCTCCTTAATACCATTGTCAATTAATGATTCTTTCATCAGGGATGATAAAACAAAAATATGATCTACATAATCATATTCTGCATTTTTGACTGCTGATATTTTTTTAAATAGCCATTCTTCCTGTTTAGCTCTGAACACCGGATATTGATCGCGCAGCAATTGCAAGTATTTCCAATGAACCTGAGTCAAATCCAAAACAGTCGTTTTTCCTTCTTGCTTGGCTATTTTCAAGCTATTCAAACATGCTCCTTCATAACCAATAAACACATCATAGTTTTTCCCTCTTATCTGTTTGGATACATACAAATCATGTTGTCTTGATACATATAAAAACCAATCTGCACTTGAAGTCAAAAAGGGGATTTTGCGTTTTATCTGACGAATCATTTCATACCAAGGATATGTCTTTACTTTACCGGCAGGAATTTGTTCCTCGTAACGTTTTAACATAGCATGTCTTACTTTTTTCCCAATAACAGGTATACAGCACAATGTTTTTAACACAGTAACATCCGGATTATACCAAATCGTCGTATAAAATGTATCCAAAGACCCTGACCGATCAAGCCCAACACATAATTGATGGGTATGCATCCTATTAGGATTTGATACAATAACTTTGGGAATTCTGTTACTTGTATTATGCTGCATTCAAATTATTCCGTTGGATATTAGAACTTGATTGTTTGTTTAAATAATAGGCTCTGTCAACCCAAATTAAACCAAATGCAAAAAAGATAGCTATATATATATTAAAAGTCAGAACGGCATTAGAAAAAAGAACAAAAATCAATACTTTACTCCAGGCCGGCATATATAAAGCACTGAGAAATAAAATAAAAATGATCAACCTAAAAAAATACAATGTATAACCACCTTCAATAACGATTCTTTCACCTTCATCTTCAAAATATCCATAATTAGCAACATAACTCGATATTCCAAATACGGCAATAGCCCCTTGATAAGTACTTCCCAGCCCCACACCAAAAATCGGATGATCACCATGATAATAAAATGCCCCCAAATACTGGCTTTCTATACGACGATTCATTTCTCCGGATTCCACTCCACTATCATATCGTTCTTCAAAATTTTCGGAAGATTCGGAAACCACATCAAAAACAAAAAAGTTGGGAAAAAAGAAATAGGATATTCCAATAAAGGTAAAGACACCCAATATTTTCAAAAAATATTTTGATAAAAAGCCCGAACTGACCATACCGATAAAGAGTAGTATGAGGTATTGAAGCACAGCGCCTCTAGATCCTGTAAATAATGTACAAACAATACCCCCTATAACTACAAACGATATGATCCAGATATTTTTATACCGAATAAGAGTATACCAACTAAAAAAGCCCCAAAATATAACAAATCCCTGCAAACCACCAAGATAACTAAAGGTACCTGTAGCTCTAACAGCATCTCCTACACCAGCCGAACTTTCGGCTCCGGTCGCATAAATATTTAAAATATGATTTTCCGGCAAATAATATTGTAAATTACTCATAATTAATTCAATAATTAGCACCACTCCAACAATAATATCTAAATTTTCAATGGGTAATTGTTTTCTGACTTTTAAATATGCATATAAGATGATCCAAACAGAAGAGTATAGAAAAAAGCCCAAAACACCATGCCCCAATGTCAAATTTAATGGATGAATTGCCAAAAAGACTAAAAAAAATAGATATAATTGAAAAACTGGTTTATAATAAAAATGAGAAACAATATGCCTTTGCTGGAATAATAAAAATAAAGGAATCATCAATTGTATCCCTAAGAAAACATTGCCTACCATGTTAGAATTTACACCCCATTTCCGAATTGCGCCACTAAATACCGTAAAAAGAAAAACTATAAGCCATGGTAACAACAATTTCAGATCATCAATTTGATAAATCGAACCTGTTTTATTCGCCTTGCACTTTTCTCTTTCTGGCATTTTTATCATCCAATCAACCACGCTCTGTTTGCTGCTAAAAACTCACAAGGATTATATCTGAATTCTGTTGTTCTTTTTTTTGTTATTGGCTTAGCTGGATTGCCTGTTATTATCTCATAGGGTGCTACATCTTTACTCACAACAGCTCCAGCACCGACTACTGCCCCGCGTCCAATATGAACACCCGGCAAGATCATGGCATCTGTTGCAATCCATACAAAATCATCAATAACAACGGGCTTTTTTATACTTGGCCATAAAGGATCCGAAACATCATGCGACGCAGTTAAAATTTGAACACCATCATTGATACAGACATTTTCTCCAATGACAACCTTTTCATGGAGCATTATGGAAACTTTTCCTAAAAAAGAAAATGCCCCCACATGTAAATTTTTCTTTTTCCCGCCAATCAAAATCTCACCAATTTCAGCTGTCGGATCGATAATTGAACCTTTGCGTATTAATTTTCTGCGCCTTCGATTTCTTTTTAATAAATCTCTCAATGTCAATAGCCGCTTTGCCCATACTCTATAAAATTGTATCGAGGTTATCGGATATTGTATCCTATTTTTCCACAAGTACGAAAGGCTTGCCATATTTACAAATCTTTGACCAACTGTTGTGCAATAGTGTGCACATTATCACTGTGTATTGAACGTAAACTTAGTATTTCATCAAGCACTAAATCTTGATTCCACAATATAACTTGAGATGATAACAATCGTATATCGACTGCAATATCTGGCAACCAATTCCGCGCCAAACATATTACCGGTAAATGATGTTCCAGCATGGCTGCTACAGATCCACTTTTTTCAACAAGCACAAATGGAGTAGTCGTTAATCCGATAGCAGCACCGGACAAAATTTCTGAAATTACATTGATTTTCTGCCTCCCATGCACGGTATATGATATATGTTGATGATCAAGAATCCCAACCCAATTTCCTAATTCATCTCCATTTGCCCCAATAAAATCAATATGTACAACCTTGTCAAATCGCTTTTCCTGTTGGCGTATCCAATCGACAAATCCATTAATGTCAGCCCCATAGTGAATACTACCAAAGACAACTATATTGATCTGATTTATATTTTTTATAAATTTTCGAGTTTGGGCGCATACAACAGGGATATTGCTAAATAATGGCAAAATCTCTACTTTTATATTTATTTTCTTTAACTGCTGTTGATATAAATGAGTTTGGGTATGTATAAATTGAGGTTCAAGTGTATAGATCAGCTTTCTAATAATCCTTTGTTGCATTTTACCATAAACTTTGTCTTTAAATGATGCATCTTGATCCATTCCAATCCAAAGTTCATGAAACATAACATGCCACTTATACCCTTTGCTCATATTTTTCAAATGTTTCCCTAAAGAAAAAGGCAATCCTCTTTTCTGAAAAGAATATGGAACAAATTGTAAGCTTAACCATTCAGGATTATAATGTCGTATATATTTTTCTGCCTGAGCAAAACGCTCTTTTGCAGGTATGGATGCAGGTATTCGGAATACTTCGACTTCAGTTTCATCAGATTTTTGAATTTCCTGGCTTACGATTTTTACGCAACAATCGTTTAAAGATATAATAGATATATTATGCCCTTGCCGAATCAATTCTCCGGATAAACGACGAGTGTAATCCCCAACACCGTTTTTACCCGGTTCTAATGCGCCACAAAGAAATAAAATTCTCATAACCAGACAATCAACTTCCTTAACGTATTCATATTTCACTATGAATACTATATCAATCAGTCAACTTAAAATTCAATAATTTTTGGGATCTCTTTTTTATCGGTTTTGCAGGTATCCCTACATAAATCACCCAAGGCTCAAGGTCATTTTTCACAAAACTCATAGAACCAACAGCTACACCTTCGTTAATAGTTAAATTGGGCATAATGACTGTTCCCGCTCCAATTTGAGCATAACGCTTGATCAATATTTTCCCGCCTGTTACGTTGGTAAACTCATCTGGTGCCATTGGACTAATCATATAATCTCCTGAAAAATCGTCAATAGCACTAAAAAGCGTACAACGAGGAGATAAACCCGTATAATCTTCCATTTCAATTCCAAACCGTCCATACAAAGCCGAATACGCGGCAATATGGATAAAAGATCCTAACTTTATACTGCCGGAAAGGATACAAAAATCGTCAATTCTCACATTGTTGCCAATTTCAATATTTGCAACACCGTAGAACTGTGCATATCGACTAATCAATACATTATATCCAACGTTCTTAAATCCGATAAGAGCTAATTCTTCTTCAGAATAAAATGAGTGAATAGCCATTAATACTAAGATTTAATTAAATTAACAATTGTTTCAACCTCATCGGATGTGATTTCATGATGTATGGGAAGGCATAATACTTTATCCGCTACCTCATTCGCTACCGGAAGATTAGCCGGATGTGCCGAAGGCAATCCTTTATAAGTCGGAAAATTACTGATCAAAGGATAAAAATACCTTCTTCCATAAATATCGTGTTTTTTAAGATATTCATACAGTGCATCACGGCTCTTTCCAAATTTTTTCTCTTCTACCAAAATTGGAAAATAAGAATAATTGTGTTTTACACCAGGAATATCATTTAATATAGTGATGCCTTCAACATTCTTCAATTCTTCCCTATATGTATAGGCAACCGCTCTTCTTTTTTCAATGGCTTGATCGACATATTTAAGTTGCAGCAATCCAAACGCAGCTTGCACTTCATTCATTTTAGCATTGATTCCGGGGGCGACAACAGTTGTTTCATCACGAAAACCAAAATTCTTGAGATCGTCAATATGGCGTTTCATTTTCTCGGTATGGCAAACAATAGCTCCACCTTCGATCGTATTATATGTTTTGGTTGCATGAAAGCTAAGAATACTCAAATTCCCATAATTCAAGACCGAATTTCCATCGATGCCCACATTAAAAGTATGTGCAGCATCATAAATAATTTTCAAATTATATGTATCGGCAATTTCTTGAAGCGCTTTTACATTACAAGGATTTCCATATACATGAACCGGCATAATCGCAGTAGTTTGCGGAGTAATGGCTGACTCAACTTTTGCGGGATCCAAATTAAATGTATTCGGTTCAATATCCACAAATACCGGCTTAATATTATTCCACCAAAGCGAATGGGTTGTCGCCACAAAGCTAAAAGGAGTAGTAATTACTTCACCTGTTATCCTGAGCGCCTGAAGCGCAGTAATAAGCGCCAAGGTTCCATTACTGAAAAGCGACAAGTATTTTACATTTAAATAACGACATAGTGAAGATTCCAACTCCTGATGAAATTGTCCGTTATTAGTCAACCACTTGGACTCCCATATGGTTTTTAAATAAGGCTCAAATTCCTCTAATGGGGGAAGCAAAGGCTGTGTAACCAATATTTTTTTTCGCATGTTATTATTATGATTTTCTACAAAAAATAATAAAATTTCTCAATCTCTTACTTTATATTTTTCTCAACAATGAATTATTAAAATTTTAGGTTCTTTCTCCTATCTTTTTAGCCGGAATTCCTCCCCATATTTCATAAGGAGGTATCGATTTGTTAACAACCGCACCTGCTGCAACTATAGCACCATCTCCAATCCTCACTCCTTTTAATAAAACAGCATTGCAACCGATCCAAACATCCGCACCTATTACAATAGATTCTTCAATACCTTTTTGTTTGCTCATTAGAACATTTTTTCTCATCCCATGATCATGGTCCACAAATCTACATCCAGAAGCAATTAAGGCATTGTCACCGATAATGATCTCCTTTTTTATGTTAAACTCACATCCTGTCCCAATAAAGACATGATCACAGATAAGAATGGCTGATCCATGAGTATAACCACCATCATATTTAAGATAGATATGATGTTCTAATGTACAGTTCCTTCCTATTGAAACCTTATGAGGCCATGTTACAAAAATCTTGGGCAAGTATGTATCTTTACCTATGTTCATGCCTTGCATTCTATAATAGGTATTTCTTAATATACCAATACATTTTAAAACATATCGAAATCTAAGTATAAAGATTGATTTTCTAAATATCTTGTTCATCTGACTATTTTAAAAAGTAAATTCAAATGAATTCAATGTTCTACATTATACAAAATCAAATTCCACTTACGCTACCATAAAATCTCGCAAAGAATTTTAAGATTTTAATTACAAGCACTTTGTATTTCACAAGCCAATATGGATATGGTTTTAATTCTCCTTCAATTAAACTTTTCCAAAATAGTAAATCCGAATAACGCGGAGGTTTACCAAGAAAAAAATCTCTAATGAATTTTCGTTTCCATGGTTTTGTGCCAAGAGGGTGCGCCATTAAAGAAAAGCCATAATGAAAGCCCATTGCTTCGGGCCCAATGACAGAAATAGAGCAATCTGTTGTCATAGCAGCTAAATTCAAAGAGTCCTGATTTGCACTAAGCACTATATGTGATCTGTCATGTACGCGGAATTTTTTCATATCTCCGCTTACTTTACTCAATATTTGAAAACATTCAATCCAGTCTGTAACAAATTGAAGCGTTTCTTTTGTCCACCCCAAAAAACCGCTGTTATAATAACGATCTAATTGTTTTGTAATGATTTTTCCTTCATTTTCTGCCAGATCAATCCATTGTTTTCGAATAGGATGCGTAGCACTCATATCATAATTTACATCTTCGCATAAGGCGACTCCGCATTTTACCCATTCGCCGAAAAAATTCATTCTGTTTAGGATAATAATATCCGAATCGAAAAAGAAATATTCATCGGCTCCTGGTTCTAATATTTCCGTTAAATAATTGAACCATTTCGGCTTTTCGTGAACCATGTGTAAAGACCCGTCCACGGGGACCAATTCTATTTCGAGATTATTATTTAAGATAAATGATTTTCCATTTTTTGAGGCATTAAGAATCGGTAACCATCTCGGAAGTCCCCCTCGATACCCGATAATTATCTTATCGGCATAAGTTCCATGTTTAACAATAGAATTAACGAGAGCTGCAACACCATAAAAATAATGGTCTTCGGCAAGTGTGGTTATGATAATCATTATTTCTTATATTGTATTTAAATAGGTTAAAACATTGACTCGATTACATTATAGATCAGCTTAATTATGCGTGATGCAGCTTCATTTATAAATAAAAAAATTTGACGCATTCATTTGTTTTTTAAGGTACGGAAAAAAACGATCATCTTTTTGTCAAATAAAAACAATGATGCAATATAAGTTAATCCAAAACAAGTCAATCCAACCAAAACAATTAAAATGTTAGATTGAAAAGGAACCAGTCTCACAAAAAAATAAGTAATTATTGATGATGTTAAAGAGAACAACAAAAAGGTGGAGGACTGTCTGGCAAATTCACCTAAGCTGACACTGATCAATTTTCTCACAAGAAAATACCATCCCGGAACATAGTTTAAAACCATCATCAATAATTGAGCAAATGCCGCTCCCAAAACAGAATACTGACTTCCTATATATACACACACAGGGAAAAAGATAAACATCCCGACATTCCAATAAAATTCGATATCCGTACGGCCTTTGGCAATGACCAATCCGCCAATCGGATTCCCGATTGACCGTAACATATAATAAAATGACAATAATGCCAAAATGTAAACCATATTAACGTCATTCATACCGTACACTATTGATAAAATAGGACTGGCCATTAATGCAATGAAAAAATAAATAGGAAAATTTGTCAAAGATAATAATCTGACAATTAGCAAGTAGCTATTTTTTAATCGCAAAGCGTCATCTTGCATTTTTGATAAAAGAGGTGCCGATATTTTTGTAATGATCGGATTAATTATTTGAGCGGGACGCATTGCCAGATTCTTTGCCAGATTATAAATGCCCAATGCCTCTGTTCCTAACACTTTTCCTATAATGATGACATCAAATTGTGTGTTAAAATAATTAAGTATTTGTCCGCCGGTTTGATACATTCCGATTTTCAGAAACGGCTTAATTTCAAATATTTTAAAATGAAATTGTATCCTGTGGTGTTTTCGCATGCTCAGAAAAAAGATCAGATTGGAAAATAAACTTGCCAATAAGGTAGAATATATTAAAGAATATACGCCAAATCCGCAATATGCCAATATAATGGCAGGAATCAAAGAAAAGATATTAGTAAGCGCTTCAACAATGGAAATAAGTCGAAATTGTAATTCTTTCTGAGCCACTACCGCATATTGCCTGCCTAATGCGGTAAAAAACAGGTTTAGTCCCATTAAAGGAATTAATATCCGCAAAATTGGTTCACCATAAAATACTGCCACAATGCCGGATACTCCCCAAATAATCATATACAATATGGTATTGGCTCCATAATTAAACCAATACAAACTGCTATATTCTTTATCTGTTATTTCCTTTTTATGCAGGATAGCAGAGCCTATTCCCATATCTGAAAATAATCCCGTGAAACCCAAAATCATCATGACAATCGCCATTAATCCAAAATCCGATTTCTCAAGCAACCGTACCAATATAGCTACCCTGAGAAATTGAATCAAGGCATTAAAAGCTGCCGAAAAGGTTGTCCATTGAAGTCCTTTGAGAGCCTGTGTCTTCATCCCCATGTTGTTACATTAATTGCCGGACAAGCAATCGTGTCTTCTCCAACATATTTTCTTTGGAATATTCGGCATATATGACCTTTTTATTTATAGTTTTTTCTTGGTCTGACAATGGAGATAAGGCAGCCGGATTGTCAGACGTTAAATCGTTTTCAACGTTATAAATAATTGCCCCCAATTTTGTAAAATGTCGATATATAGGACTTCTTTCACTCAGATATATTTTGGCGCCCAACCACAAAGCTGTTACAATATTCCCGAGCGCTTGCTGCCGATAGTGATTCATGATAACAACGCCGCAACTTAACATTATTTTATTGTATTCATCCCGTTCCATGAAGGTTAACAACGGTTCGGCATGAGCATCCAATCTCTCTCTAACCTCTTTCTGCACGAACTCTGCATATTTCGGATCTCCATAACTCAACGGTATGAATACTTTTCGTCCAGATAAATCCATTTTTTGTAGCACTGAAAGTACTTCTACATGGTTATTGCTCGGGGTTGACGAATTCCCCAATAAGATATGATTTCCGTTTATTGTTCGATCCATTAGGTTTCCGACAGTTTCCTCTATGGAATAGTAGTTCCACCATAAATATTGCGCATTTGTTTGCCAAGTCCTCCGTACTATATCATAATCATCAAAAAAAGGTGTCACTATGTATGATAACTTTCGAACATTCTTAATGATATCACCCCCTTTCTTACAGGGTCGCATACGCCGCAATATGGAAAATAACTTTGTTTTTACCTTTTCAAAAAAAGAAGATTCCGAATATAGTGCAGACGTCAATTTTCCTCGATACAATGGTACATTTGTGGCATAGTCGTAAAATTCTCCACCCCAAAAAATCCATACCAATTTTGTCTTTTTCTCGTTGATCGAGCCAATAACTTTATGAAAAAAATATGAAAATAACGAATGAAAAACAATGGCCTGATATTGATCTCCCCTTTTCACCAAATTTTCTATCTCTGTTTCCGAATAAACAATGACATTTAGCCTTTCAACTTGTTTTATATATTTAAATTCATAACCGGCATACGGTATTACAGCCAAAAATTCATTTTCTGATGGTGCGACCTGATCAAAAAGATTGATAGCATAATCGATAAACTTATCATCAAAAACCAAATGAAGGATCATAAGAACAAATGGTTTGAATAATATATGATATTTGATCGTCTGTTAATTCATAAAATAAAGGCAACCTTAATAGACAATCAGTAAACTGATCAGAATTTGGCAACATACGCCCATCGTGTTTATCGTGATAAAACGGACTGTTATGCAACGACAAATAATGAAATACAGACAATATGTCATGTTTTTTCAAATGTTCAATTAATCCTGTTCTCCATTCCAATGACGGACAAACCAAGTAAAACATGTGTGCGTTATTGGTAGCATAATCAGGGATTATGGGTAAGGCAACCTGATTGGTTTTTGCCCAATCATTAAGCCCGTTGTGATACAAATTCCATAAAGCTTTCCGTTGGTTTTGGATATCAGTCAGATTCTCTATTTGTGCATACAAAAAGGCAGCAATGATTTCGGAAGGCAAAAATGACGACCCGGTATCCACCCATCCGTATTTGTTGACCTCGCCCCGAAAGAACTCCGCGCGATTCGTGCCCTTTTCCCAAATAATTTCGGCTCGCTTAACAAAGCGGTCATCATTGATTACCAACATTCCACCTTCTCCAGAAATGATATTTTTGGTTTCATGGAACGAAAAGCATCCGAAATGACCGATACCGCCGAGCGGCTTTCCTTTATAATATGAATCGACTGCTTGTGCCGCATCTTCGGCTACAAGAAGATTGTATTTATCCGCTAAAGCCATGATTTTATCCATATCGCAAGCGACACCGGCATAATGAACCGGAACGATTGCCTTGGTTTTCGGTGTAATCAACGATTCAATCTTATCTACATCTATGTTGGGATTATCCTCGAAACTGTCGGCAAACACGATTTTTGCCCCTTGTCGGACAAAAGCCAATGCCGAGGAAACAAAAGTAAACGATGGTACAATTACTTCATCTCCCGGTTGTATATCACACAATATGGCAGTC
>JAVBPN010000358.1:0-2509 GCA_031549585.1 Bacteroidales bacterium | reverse complement strand
GTTGAAGTAAGCAGTACGAATACAGTACAGCTCATTATTAATAATAACTTTTTAACAAATCCCGTATTTTCCGGGATTGGGGATAAATAGTTCATAATTTTAAAAGGTTTATTTTAATTGTTAATATTGAACCTAAAGGATCATTCGTAATCCTAAACCATTATCATGATATGTAAAATATGTTTATGTATAATATTGATAAATAAATTATTAAATTATTTTATTTAGAAATATTTGAAAGCGGTTTAGTATAAATACACTTTTATTGATTTTATGAATAATTCCACTCGCCATGAGATACTTGTTTTTAGTTAATCTTTCACGTCTGCTCATCAGACGGTGTTCTTTCTTGCTCTATTTGCCGATACCGGGAGGGGAGATTGAACTTCGGTTGACACTATACGCCTCTGTCTTTCATCTGAGAATGGAGATACGGAGGCTGATTTTTTGAGCTTTTTCATAACGCATGGATAGAATCTTTTTTCAATGGGTGTTTTCTGAAATGGTAAAAAATGATTTCTAAAATAATTTCTACAATCCGGATTTTTTATGATACCATAGGCGTTTATTTTTCACGAATGAATACTGTGTCGTTTTCAAATTGATATTGAACGGGTAGTAACCTTGCGATAATATCGAGTGTACCCGTCATATTTTCCTTCAAATCCAATTTTCCTGTTATTGTATATCCGTCAAGTTGGGCTTCGATGTTTATAGGAATGGCATAATGCCGCTCAATCTTGCGCAGAATGATGTCCGGATTCTCGCTGCGAAATTGCAGAAAACCATCTTTCCAACATATATAGTCGTATACGTCTACGTGCTTTACCAACTGTTGTTCTGTAGTATGGTCTATTTCGACAACATGTTCAGGTCGCAGCTGTGTAACCTGCCGATTACGGCCAACCACCTGCACCGATCCATTTACCAAAGCTACTTCGGTTTTGCGTTCTTGCGGATAAGCATTTACATTAAATTCGGTTCCAAGTACAATAACTTCGACAACGCCGGTCTTCACAATAAATGGCTTGTTTTCATTCCTGGCCACTTCAAAATACGCCTCACCTTCGATAAATACTTCACGTCTGTTTCCGGTAAATTCAACAGGGTACACGGCACGACTACCGGCATTCAGCCATATCCTTGTTCCATCGGCAAACGAAACGGTGGTGCGCTTTCCCCAAGGAACAATCACCTGATTGAATTTTATTTCTTCACTTCCGCTTGCTTGTGACTGCCGGACAACTTCCTGTGAATCAATTTTCAGTTGGCCCTTCTCATCATATTTAATTTCAGCATCATTACCGGTAATAGTGTAATTTGTATCATCGGATAATACAATTTGCACTTCATTACCCGAAGCAATCGGTGTTGCGAGATTTGCGGCATATTCAACCAATACATCATGCTGTTTTTCAATAACACTCCACTTCCATAATCCGAAAATAATAGCTGCAGATGCCGCACAAGCAGCTGCAATACGCCAAAAATATACTGTGGCACGATATCTGTTTGTATCTTTATAAACAGCATGCCATAGCTCCCTGACATCGGCTTCCGGTAATTCTTTTTCTTCGAATTCCATGGATTGTACAATCAACCTGGCATCTGCAATTTCTTTATCCAATGCCGGATATGCTGCCCAAAACGCATCGGAGTCAGGGCTCGGATGGCGTACCCAATTGATAAATAATTGATCGGATGCAAGATCCTCACATTTGTATGTTGAATAATCTGTCATTGTAAATATATAAAGACATAAAAGTGTAATTTGTAACCTCTGGGGGAATAATTTTTTTCTTTTAATGCAGAATATTTTTTGTTTACGTTTGTATTTTTCTGAAAATCAAAGCGAATAATGTCAGTTCTTTTAAGGAGATGGTTTTTCTCAGGCTCTCAATAGCTTTATGCAATGTATTGCGTACTGCCTGATAATTAATATCCATGATTTGTGCAATTTCCTCATTTTTGAAATCCATGATGTAACGTAGGTATATCACTTCTTTTTGTCGTTCAGGAAGCGCATTAAGGGCATCCCGCAAACATAGCCGTCGATGCCGATTGGTTTCCGGTTCAAGTAGTTGTTCATCAAAAGCAGCTTCCAAAACAAAAGGATAATCATTGACCATATCCGTGTTGTTGTATTTTTTTAAATTACGGAGTATTTTATGCTTCAATGACCTAATCAGGTAAAACCGGATATTGTCGGTACAACCAATAGTTGATCGATGATGTGAAATATCTACAAAAAGATCATGAATGCAATCCTTTACAAATTCCGTATCGGAAGACAATTTAGATCCATATTGAAAAAGCGCCTGTATATGAGCATTGTAAATATTGGATAAAGCGTGAGTATCTCCATTGCGGAAAGAATCCCACAACTGAGTATCACCGGATGTTATGTGGTTTATTTTGCTCACATTAGAATACATGAACTGCAAATGCTCAACGTACCCACAAAATTATTCATTTTTTCATAGTATCTGACAAAATTCAGGGCAACCGC
>JAVBPN010000344.1:0-6948 GCA_031549585.1 Bacteroidales bacterium | reverse complement strand
TTTTCTTGCTGCACTATACCCGGTATTTGGGTTTGTCCCCAGATACGATTCATACATTTAATTTGAATAATGCTCATATCAACGGATTGGGGAAAATGACCCCAGCAGACGAATATGAACACTTAATCCGTTTGTTTGATTTAAGTTTTGAGCATTTAGGATCTATGCAAGTAAATCGTTATCAACGAAATAATATTACTGAATTATTGTTGAGATATTATTCCGCCCATGTAGATAATTTTGGGCAAGTGAAATCATTCCCTGTTTTACAAGATGTTTTCACGGATTGATTGATAATACGTAAATTTGGTGCGGTTTTTGATACTTAATCTTGGATAATGGGATTCTATTTACTCAAAATGAATCTCCCTTTTATTATGGCCTAAGAAGGTTTACATTAATGAAGAAGTCGTAAATGAAGAATTTTTACATCTGCATGTTGTTGGTTGCGACCACATTGGTTGGTTGCGGAAAAAAGAAAAGCGTTCAGATCAAAGGGGTTTTGGAGAATGGCGATGCGGGAATCGTTTACCTGCAAGAGCTAACCAGCGACCAAAAGTCTGTGAAGGATTCATGTCAACTATCTTCCGACGGATCATTTTTGTTTAAACAAGAAATCGAGCAACCCACCTTCTATTCGTTGACTGCTTATGGTAAAGCCGTCACTCTTTTAGCCCACCCTGGTGATAAAATTGTGATCAACGGTGATGCGCACAACTTAAATAAGACATATAACATAAAAGGAAGCAATGATTCAAAATACATTCTTATTTTGAGCCAAAGAATGGATGCTACACAGGCTATAGAAGATTCATTGAACAGAGCTCTTGAGCAATATAGCGAAAATCGCAACTATGCAAATATCCGAAAGCAGTTTGAATGGGACTATTTGACTGAAATAGATAATTTACGGGAGTTTAATATCCAGTTTATCGATCAAAATCCAACTTCGTTGGTGGCCATTTATGCTTTGTACCAACAATTAGCACCGAATTTTTATTTGTTTAGCCGGGATGGTGATATTAAATATTTTCGTGCATGCGATTCCATATTTTACAAATTATACCCAAAAGTCACTTACGTAAAGTCATTGCATGCCAATGTGGTAGAGATGAACGAACAAATCCGGATCAGGCAATTTAATCAGATGGTTGCACTTTTGGCAAAACCGGCTCCGGAAATTGCCTTGCCGTCATTAAACGGAAAAGTTATAAAGCTTTCAGATTACAAGGGCCAATATGTTTTAGTTGATTTCTGGGCATCATGGAGTCCATTGAGCCGTACGGAAAATCATCCGCTGATCCAGGTTTATAATGAATACCACCCACAAGGATTTGAAATATTCCAAGTATCCTTAGATAAAGATAAAAATGCTTGGGAACGAGCAGTTACAGAAGACGGATTGACTTGGATACATGTAAGCGACCTAAAATACTGGGATTCGGAAGTTGCCAAAGCATATGGTGTAGAAACTGTTCCCACTAATTTTTTGATAGACAGAGATGGAATCGTTATTGCCCGGGAATTGTGGGGTGATAAATTATCTCAAAAATTAACCGAATTATTCGCTGCCGAACAAAATCCTTGAAACATAAGTCCTATGCTCGTTGCCATCTATGGAACCAAATTTAACCAACATAGTGCAGACGTTACGCAAAGTCTGCTGTCTGTGTTGCAAAAATTTAACATTCAGGTTGCCATTTACGAGCCATTAAATCAATTTTTACATACTTTTTCCAACATTTCATTTCCTGTAGCTGAAACATTCAGGTCGCACGATGACTTGCCTTCAGAAACCCGTTTTATGATGAGTGTTGGTGGCGATGGGACATTTTTGAATTCTATTACCATCGTCCGTGACAAAGGCATACCAATTGTCGGAATTAACATTGGCCGGCTCGGATTTTTGGCAACAGTTGCAGCATCCGAATTAAGTGATTTTGTGGAAAAATTGGTAAGCGACCAATATGCACTTGAAGAACGTACCCTTTTGCATTTGAATGCGAAGGAAGAACTTTTTGGTGACTTTCCTTATGCTTTGAATGATATGGTGATTCAAAAACAAGCAACAGGGCTGATTACCATCCATACTTGGATCAACAATGAATTTCTGAACTCGTTCTGGGCTGATGGATTGATTGTTGCTTCTCCTACCGGATCATCGGCGTATTCAATGAGTGTTGGCGGGCCTGTGGTAGCGCCCAACACACAAAATTTGATCATTTCGCCTATAGCTCCACACAATTTGAGCATTAGGCCATTAATTATATCAGATAGGGATATTTTACGTTTCAAACCCGAATGTAGAGGCAACCGTTTTATTGTGACGCTTGATTCCCGTTCGGCAGAATGCCCTTGCGGAACAGAAATTGAAATCAAGAAGGCTGATTTTAAAGTCAAAATTGTTAAATCGGCTTCTTTTTATACGACCCTGCGCAACAAATTAATGTGGGGCGCAGATATGCGAAATTAACTGCAATAGAGCAGGAACGGGAATCTAAAGATTTTCGTTAAATAACCATTATCATTATGCTATCAAAGGAAGAAGACATGGAACGAAGAAAATTCATAGAAACAGGAGGAATAGCCATGCTTGGCATAGCTTTTTTACCACAATTGTTGCAATCGTGCGGGACTAATTCTAAAGAAGGTTTATCATTGATGATGAACCATTTTGGCGTATCGGAAAATGATCTAAAAAAGGTAATCGCAACCGCGTTGGAAAAAGGCGGTGATTATGCCGACTTATTTTTTGAACACACTTTTTACAATTATTTAGGATTACGCGATGGCGCAGTTAACCGCGCCTCCTCCGATATTGATTTCGGAATGGGAGTGCGTGTTGTAGCAGGTGACCAAACGGGATATGCTTATGTAGAAAATATCACTTTGGACGAAATGTTGAAAGCTGCGCAAACCGCCTCACGAATTGCCACTGGTACAGCAAAAGCAGCGCCGGTCAATATTACCGAAAAGCAATTTACCAACCATTATCCAATCGTGAAATCATGGGAAGATATTTCGGTAAAAGATAAAATGCCATATGTACAAAAATTGAACGATCGGATATTTCAATTAGATCCACGTGTTTCCAAAGTAATGGCTTCTTTGAACGACTCCACCTCTTTGATTCTATTATTTAATTCTGAAGGAACGCTTTGTTGTGACTATAGGCCAATGGTTACTTTGAGTGCAACATGTATCATGGATCAAGATGGAAGAATTGAAAACGGATCTTCCTCGCGTGCATTCCGCAAAGGATACGAATTCCTGACTGATGAAGTAATTGAAACCGTTGCCCAAGAATCAGTTAAACAGACTTCGCTCATGTATGAAGCAATAAAGCCCAAAGGCGGAGAAATGCCTGTAGTAATGGCTGCCGGAGGATCGGGAATCTTATTGCATGAAGCCATTGGACATGCCTTTGAAGCTGATTTCAACCGCAAAAAAACATCTATCTTTTCCGATAAACTGGGAAAACAAGTTTGTAATACCAATATTAATGTGGTAGATGACGGATTAGTGGAAAGTAGCCGGGGCGCTATCAATTTCGATGATGAGGGTGTAGAAAGCCAAAAAACATATATTGTAACACAAGGTATATTGACCAGCTATTTACACGACCGGATCAGCGCCAAGTATTATGACATTGCATCTACCGGTAACGGACGTCGCCAATCCTTCCGATTCAATCCTGTTCCGCGCATGAGGGTGACTTATATGGAAAACAGTAACACTCCCGAAGAAGAAATTATTACCAGCGTGAAAAAAGGTGTTTATGTGAATAATTTCACCAACGGACAAGTGCAAATCGGAGCAGGTGATTTTACTTTCTTTGTAAAAACCGGATATTTAATTGAAAACGGAAAACTCACCCAACCGATTAAAGACATTAATATTATCGGAAACGGCCCGAAAGCCCTCGCCGACATCACTATGGTAAGCAATAACCTGAAAATCGACGAAAGCGCTTGGACATGTGGAAAAGATGGACAAGGAATGCCGGTAAGCCAAGGATTGCCTTCTGTGTTAGTAAGCAAACTCACAGTGGGAGGAGAAGCATAAAGTTTAAAGTTATCCAAAGCAACATACACACCAAAAAATTGAAAAGATATGATTTCATCAGCATATAAAAATCTGGCACAATGGGCAATGGATTTTGCTTTAAAAAATGGTTGCCAAGCCTGTCGTATTTCGATAAGTACCGGTACGGAAAGTACTTTTGAGTATCGCGACACTCAGTTGGAACGGTTGAAACAAGCATCACAAAATAGGTTGTATATGGAATTATTCGTAGATGGACGATACGGATCATACACAACCAATCGAATCAACCAGAAAGAATTAGAGTCATTCATTAAAAATGGTATCGAGGCCACACGATATCTGGCAGAAGACCCATTTCGCCAACTACCCGACGCATCACGCTATTATAAAGGCGACGGGAAAGGTTTGGATTTATCAGACCCAAAATATAGTAATTTACACGCCGACGATAAATTAGCGCTGGCAAAATCAGCCGTCGAAGAAGTATTTGGATCGGATGAAAAAATTATTTCTGTTTCAAGCAGTTTTGACGATGCTATCAGCTCCTCATATATGGTTGCAAGCAATGGTTTTGAAGGAGAAAGCGAAAGTTCTTTCTATAACCTTTATGCTTCGGTATCTCTTAAAGATGCCAGCGATGCACGGCCTTCGGCAGGTTGGTCGGAATCGTCGCTTTATTGGGACGATTTGGTTAAAACAAACGTTGGCCGTACGGCATTTCAACGTGCATCACGAAAACTCGGACAGCAAAAGATTGCGTCGGGAAAATACCAAATGTTGGTAGATAATTTGAGCATTACACGTTTGTTATCTCCGCTTGTCTCTGCAATGATGGGCAACTTATTACAGCAAAAAAATTCTTTTTTGCTCAATAAACTCGATCAAAAAGTGGTTTCCGATAAACTGACCCTTATTGATAATCCCCATATGGTGAAAACTTCTGGAGCCCGATGGTTTGACGGCGAAGGCATTGCCACTCAGAAACGGACATTATTCGATCAAGGTGTTTTAAAAACCTATTTCATAGACACCTATAATTCCAAAAAAATGGAAACGGAACCCACCATATCCGGTCCATCTACCATGACAATGGAATATGGTAATAAAAATAGGGAACAGATGATGGAAACGATAAAAAAAGGTATTTGGGTAACCGGATTCAACGGAGGAAACAGCAACAGTTCATCCGGAGATTTTTCTTTTGGCATTGAAGGATTCTTGGTTGAAAACGGAAAAGCTATTAAACCAATCAATGAAATGAATATTACCGGAAATTTATTGACATTATGGAGCAACGTCGAAACAATCGGCAACGACCCACGCCTCACTTCATCCTGGCGTATCCCATCGATACTTTTCAATGATGTTAATTTCAGCGGATTATAATCTATACTTAAATTTCTATAAGCTATAGGATAGGCATTTGAAACCAATTTCAACGCGAAGGATTATGTCTGTGGGCCAAAAATCGGTTACGAATTTTTGGTCATGTTTCTTTCGTTCCAGGTAACCGGCACAACATATATGTGAAAATGAAATATAGACCAACCGTACTCAATATTTCTGTTGGACTTTTTCTGATAGGGATTCTGATCTACACCATTGTAAACCACAAGATACTGTTTGAAGGTGAAGGTTGGGGAATCGTGTTTATGTTTGGGCTTACATTAATGGGATTATTAGGAGGTTTCATAGATTTGGCTCTGCAAACAATTATTAGGAACACCAAACTATTGAATATCATCGGCTCGGTGGTTGTTGCGCTTGCATTAGGATTGATCATCATATCCAGCCTGTCATTTGAATCGACACAAAAGTCTGACATCGATTTTGGAAACCAATTAATTAGCCATATCGAAACATATAAGCTGGAAAATGGAAAACTGCCTGAAACAGACGATTGGAAAACCTTGACAGCTTTAGGATTCAAGATAGAACTTACCGGAACAAAGCCGGCTTATACGAAAATAGACGACGAAAATTATGAATTGGTCTATTTAGAAGGATTTGACGGGCCTTATTTGCTTTGGAACTCAAAAACCAAAGAATGGAAAGTAGATTTTCCAGCTATTCCCGATAGAAATTAAAATCCCTCGTAATTTTGCCGATACAAACTAAAATAGGTCATCAATGATTGATCCAGCCACCAAAGATGATTATCCTCAACTAATAGACGTTTGGGAGAGTGCCGTAAAAAGCACCCATGATTTTCTGAAACCGGAAGATTTTGAATTTTACAAATCGCAAATGCCTTTTTACTTCGGACATGTAAATTTGTATGCTTACCGGAATCAAGATGGAGAAACCAAAGGATTTTTGGGTGTGGCAGATTCTAAAATCGAAATGCTTTTTGTTGACAACACTTCCAGAGGTATAGGCATAGGGAAAAAACTTCTGACCTTTGCCGTCAACGAACTAAAAGCCAATCAGGTTGACGTCAATGAGCAAAATCAGCAAGCCGTGAGCTTTTATCAACATTTCGGGTTTAAAATCATAGGACGTTCCGATCTTGACGGAGAAGGACGGAATTATCCTTTACTGCATTTAGAAAAGATATGATCGTTAACGCCTTGCTCGCGACATCAATGAATGAAATAACCTGGCTGAATTACAAATTCAGCCAAACACTATTTTTTGTGAGTAATTTTGAATAACGCTTCCTTTTACATTTCCTAAGCGCCCGTCCATCCGCCGTCAACCGTAATCACAGTTCCGTTCACAAACTTGGCTTCATCGCTTACTAAAAAAGCAACCACATTGGCTACATCCATTGCTTCGCCCAAAGGGCCTGCTGCCACATATTGGTTCAATGCGCTCAATCCCTTTTGATCCGGGTGTAACAATGTATTACCGATATTCGTCTGGATGCTACCGGGCGCAATCGCTACCGCCCTGATGTTG
>JAVBPN010000381.1:0-12384 GCA_031549585.1 Bacteroidales bacterium | reverse complement strand
GTTGAATACAAGCAAATCTTCCATTTTTTCGCCCACACCAATATATTTAACCGGGATTTTAAATTGGTCGGAAATACCAAGCACTACTCCGCCTTTGGCTGTGCCATCGAGCTTGGTAAGCGCTAAAGCAGTGACTTCGGTTGCTTTGGTGAATTGTTTGGCTTGTTCAAACGCATTTTGCCCTGTTGATCCGTCAAGCACCAAAAGAACTTCATGAGGAGCATCGGGTATTACTTTTTGCATCACATTTTTGATTTTTGATAGCTCGTTCATCAGGTTTACCTTGTTGTGTAAACGCCCAGCCGTGTCAATAATTACAACATCTGCATCATTGGCTTTGGCAGAACTGACTGTATCAAAAGCTACGGATGCCGGATCAGCTCCCATTTGTTGTTTGACAATATCGACTCCGACGCGTTCAGACCAAATAACCAATTGATCTACAGCAGCGGCTCTGAATGTATCTGCTGCGCCCAAGCAAACCTTTTTGCCCGCTTTTTTGAAATGATAAGCCAGTTTGCCGATTGTGGTCGTTTTTCCCACTCCATTTACGCCTACGACCATAATTACGTATGGCTTGGTTGTGGGAATTGATGCAAAATCGCCTACATCAGCTGTATTATTTTCGCCAAGCAGAGAAACGATTTCTTCCTTCAAAATAGTGTCCAATTCTTCGGTATTCATCACCTTATCTTTTGCCACCCTTGCTTCAATTCGTTTGATTATTCTCAATGTCGTTTCAACTCCAACGTCCGAAGTGATCAATACTTCTTCGAGGTTATCCAATACTTCATCATCTACTTTAGATTTTCCGGCTATGGCACGTGATAATTTTTGAAATAAACTTTGCTTGGTTTTTTCTACTCCTTTATTTAGACTGTCTTTTTTCTCTTTAGAAAATAATCCTAAAAATGCCATGTTATATTGTTTTTATTTGAAGATGGACGCTTATAAAGGCAAAGATAGTAAAAGCAATTAGAATTTGAAAATCGTGTATAGACATGGCTATGTCGTTTAGTCTAAAATAAAAAAAGCTCCTTCCGTATTTTATCACCAAATTTCCTACTTTTGTTCCTCACATGTTGACACATCCGTGAAATAATTCTCGCATGATTCAGTTGAACAATATCAATAAATCGTACAGCATTGGGCATAATAAGCTCCATGTGCTGAAAGGGATAGATATGTACATTGGGGAAGGGGAGATGCTTTCCATCATGGGAGCGTCTGGATCTGGAAAATCTACATTACTCAACATATTGGGCATTTTGGATGATTATGATACCGGAAGCTACAGGCTTGATCAAACGCTGATCAGTAATTTAAGCGAAAAGAGAGCGGCTCATTACAGAAATCATTTTATTGGATTCGTATTCCAATCGTTCAATTTAATTTCCTTTAAAAACGCGATGGAAAATGTAGCCTTACCGCTGTATTACAAGGGTGTAAGCCGGAGGAAGCGCAATAGGATTGCGATGGAGTATCTTGAAAAAGTGGGGCTTGCAGATTGGGCGGATCATGCTCCCAATGAATTGAGTGGCGGGCAAAAACAAAGGGTTGCTATTGCTCGTGCATTGATTTCAAAACCTAAGGTGATATTAGCCGATGAGCCGACCGGAGCGCTCGATTCTCAAACATCCATTGAAATTATGGATTTGCTGCAAGAAGTAAACAATGAAGGGATCACCGTCATCATCGTAACACATGAAGCCGATATTGCCGCACGTACACAGAGAGTCATCCGGTTAAAAGATGGAATTATTGAACAGGACTACCTTAATTAGTTAAAAATTAAGAATGAAAAATTAAAAATGACTGTTAAGCAAAACTTTAAACCTTAAATTTTAAACTTTAAATAACTCGTGTTCGACCTCGATAAGTGGCAAGAAATATTCAGCACGATCCGTAAGAATAAACTCCGTACGTTTCTTACCGGATTTAGTGTGGCATGGGGGATTTTTATGTTGGTTATCTTGCTGGGGGCGGGGATTGGATTGGAAAATGGTATTAAACAGGAATTTGCCGGAGAATCCATGAATACCGTATACATGTGGGGCGGGCAAACTTCGCTTCCTTACGATGGGATACAGGCAGGGCGGCAGATTCGTTTGACCCTTGATGATTATAAACGGATACCATATCTGGTTCCCCGGGCCGACCATACGGTTGCTACCCGTAGAGTTTCCCTTGGCGGCCAGAAAATGTCATACAAGCAAGAATATGTTAGTTTCGATATACAAGGTATTTACCCCGATTTTATTTATATCCGGTTATTAAAAATCCTTGAAGGACGGTTTGTTAATGAAATAGATATTAAGGAATTTCGTAAGGTGATATTTATCAGCCCGCTTATCCGGGATGAATTATTTAAAAATGGCGAAGACCCTATTGGTAAATACATCAATCTGGGGAATATCCCTTTTGAAGTTGCGGGTATATATGAAAGTTTGCGTAAATCTGAGAACCGTACAGCGTATGTGCCGCTTACCACAGCGCAGAAAGTATTTGCCGGAAACAATTACATCAACGAAATGATGTTTACTACGGCCGATATGACTGTTGAAGAGAATAAAGAAGCCATAGCGTTTCTCAAGCAAGACCTTGCCAAGCGTTATCGCTTCGATCCTGAAGACCGACGTGCAGTGGGGCATTTTGATAGCTTAGAAACGTATGAAACTTTTCTCACTGTTTTTATGGGTATTCGTGTTTTTATTTGGGTAATCGGATTATTTACGATTGCAGCGGGTATTGTTGGTGTTAGCAATATCATGATTGTTGTGGTAAAAGAACGTACCAAAGAAATTGGCATACGTAAGGCATTAGGTGCTACGCCCATGTCCATCATTGGATTGATATTGCTTGAAGCGGTATTCATTACATCATTTGCCGGATACTTTGGCT
This sequence comes from Bacteroidales bacterium, assembly GCA_031549585.1. Taxonomy (GTDB): domain Bacteria; phylum Bacteroidota; class Bacteroidia; order Bacteroidales; family UBA4181; genus JAIRLS01. The sequence goes on along the minus strand of JAVBPN010000381.1, from coordinate 9,483 downwards.
TGGTTGCGGGAGTGGGCCTATTAGAGATCTTATCGCCTATATTTGAAAGTAGCGAAACGTTTTTTCGTAATCCCCACGCTGATTTCGGTATTGCGGTGGGTGCGACGTTGACATTGATCATATCTGGCGCAGTGGCAGGTTTTGTTCCGGCACGGCGTGCGGCACGGATTAAGCCAATCGTGGCGTTGAGAGATGAGTGATTTAAGATTTCAAATTTAAAGTTTCAAGTTATAGATAGAATCACATTTTTTCAATTTAAATTCTATTGTTGTGGCGAAGATTGAACGTTTTGAAGATTTGAATATATGGAAAGCAGCCAGATGTTTTAATCAAGACATCTTCAAAATAACTTCTTATGAACTTTTTTCTAAAGACTATCGATTTAGAGATCAGATCAGAGCATCAGCCGGTTCAGTTATGGATAACATTGCAGAAGGATTTGAACGTGGAGGAAATAAAGAGTTTATTCAGTTTCTCTACATAGCAAAAGGATCAAGCGGAGAAACCCGCAGTCAATTATACCGGGCATTTGATTGTCAATATATCAGCCAAAATGAATTTAATGATCTTTGCCAGAAAGTAATCGAAATATCCCAATCCATTTCTGCTTTCATCTCATATTTGAAAATACAGAAATCAAAGGGATCAAGTATAAGTCTTAGTTTAGTTATAACTTTAAATTTTAAACCTTAAACTTTAAATTCTAAATTCCGTGTTCGATTTAGACCGTTGGCAAGAAATATACAGCACGTTGCGCAAAAACAAAATGCGGACGTTCCTCACGGCATTTGGCGTGTTTTGGGGGATATTTATGCTGGTGGTATTGCAAGGGGCAGGCCGGATGCTGGAAAATGGAATTGCCGGAAGTTTGGGCGATTTTGCTACCAATAGCGCATTTATGTGGGCGCAAACTACAACTGTCGCTTACAAAGGTTTTCCTAAAGGACGGGGATTTATGTTTAACAATGAGGATATCAAAGCATTGAGGGATAACGTGTCTGATATCGATTTGCTTGCTCCTCGCGTACAAAGGGGGAGTAGCCTCGTCGTGTATGGCCTTGAAACAGGTTCTTATAGCATCAATGGAGATTATCCGGATTTTAACCAAATTGATCCTGTAAAAATTAGCAATGGGAGATTCATCAATCAAATAGATGTGGACAACTATCGTAAAGTTGCTGTAATTGGCCGTCAAGTTGCCGAAGAGCTTTTTCCTGCCGATGAAGATCCCATTGGGCAATATATCCGTATACAAGGAGTGTATTTTCAAGTGATTGGTGTTTTTACATCCGAACGGCAACAGCGTAGGGAAAGCACCATAACCATTCCTTTCACAACCATGCAACGGGCTTATAATATCGGAAATCAGGTTTATTATTTTGCCATGACGGCCAAACCGGATGTTTCTGTGAGTAAAGTGTTGTCACAAGCCAAATCCCTTTTGCAAGCACGGCATTCCATTTCTCCTGATGATAGGGAGGCTATTGGCGCTGAGGATGTGGAATACGAATTTCAACGGATTACTATGTTATTTAGTGGAATCAATATATTGGTGTGGATTGTAGGTATTGGCACGTTATTGGCCGGAGTAATCGGTATCAGCAACATCATGTTGATTATTGTGAAAGAGCGTACACATGAGATTGGGATACAACGGGCCATAGGCGCTACGCCTCGCGTGATTATCACGCAAATCATGCTTGAAGCTATTGTGTTGACGACCATCGCAGGATATTTTGGAATGGTTTGTGGTGTTGGTGTGGTAGAAGCAGCGGCCCATATTATGGCTAATGCTCCTTCCGAGAATCGGATGGCATCGTTGTTTGTACCAGAAGTACAATTCGTTGTTGCTGTGCGTGCTTTGATGATCATTATATTTTGCGGAGCTTTGGCGGGATTAATCCCTGCATACCGTGCCGTTAAAGTCAAACCGATTGATGCGCTTAGATATGAATAAATTCAAAATTCAAAGTTTAAAATTCAAAATTGGTGTAATGCCAACAACCTTAAACTTTAAATTTTAAACCTTAAATGTCTTATGAAGAAGTTTTTAAAAATCTTTTTTGTGCTTGTAATTGTAACTATTTTCGGTTACACCTTGTACTTTCTATATCAGAAATCACGTCCTAAAATTGAACCGTACCAAACCAGAAGTCCGTTTGTTACCAATGTAATCAAGAAAACAGTGGCTACCGGTTCAGTGATTCCGCGCCGTGAAATCGAAATCAAGCCCAAAGTGTCCGGTATTGTTTCCGAAATTTATATTAAGGAAGGGGATATTATTAAGAAGGGCGATAAAATCGGGAGGGTGAATATTATTCCCGACATGGTCAACTTAAATTCTGCAGAGTCACGTGTTCGCCGGGCAAAAATCAACTTTGAAGATGCGAAGTTGACGTATGACAGGCAAAAAATGTTGTACGACCAGCAAGTAATTGCCATTGCCGACTTCGAAAAAGCCGATGTGGCTTATCGTACAGCCAAAGAAGAATTGGAGGCGGCCGAAGACAACCTTCAAATCATTCGTGAAGGAGCTGCGCAAAAGTCGGGACAAACGACTAATACGATTATTGAATCGACTATTTCGGGCATGGTACTTGATGTTCCAATTAAAGAGGGCAATTCAGTTACAGAAAGTAATACATTTAACAGCGGTACGACGATTGCTGTTGTTGCCGATATGGGCGAAATGATCTTTGAAGGCAAAATAGATGAGTCGGAAGTAGGAAAAATCAGGGAAGGAATGAAATTGATCTTAACCATCGGGGCATTGGAGTCAGAAAGATTTGAGGCAGAGTTGGAACATATTGCGCCCAAAGGCGTTTTGGAAAACGGAGCAGTTCAATTTAAGATACAAGCCAAAGTATCTCTCAGACAAGGGAGTTTTATCCGTTCCGGATATAGCGCTAATGCTGATATTGTCCTCGATCAACGCGATAGTGTGTTGGTTGTTGAAGAACGGGTGTTGCGATTTTCCCACGATTCGGCATTTGTCGAAGTGGAAGTAGCACCCGATCAATTTCAAAAGAAGCATATTACTACAGGTTTATCAGATGGCATCAATATCGAAGTGCTTTCAGGCGTATCGCCGGATGATAAAATCAAAATGTAATGTTAGTAAGTCCAAAAATTGATTTCTATCAAACGAAAACCTTAAACTTTAAATTTTGAACCTTAAATTTTTATGATTGGTGTTTTTGACTCGGGCTATGGCGGATTAACCGTTTTAAGGGAATTTATTAAGGAATTGCCGCAGTACGATTATTGCTACTTGGGCGATAACGCACGTACTCCATATGGAAACCGTTCATTTGAAAGTGTATATCAATATACGTTAGAAAGTGTGCGGCATTTATTTGCTCAAGGTTGCCAATTGATTATTTTGGCGTGTAATACCGCTTCAGCCAAAGCGCTTCGGACGATACAGCAACGGGATCTGCCGTTGATAGATTCATTCTACAGGGTGCTTGGTGTGATTCGCCCGAGTGTTGAAGCAATTGGCCAGCACACCAAAACCGGCGTTGTCGGCATATTAGGTACGACGGGAACGGTGCAATCGCTTTCGTATCCCATAGAAATTGAAAAATTGCATGCACATATCCAAGTGTATCAGGAAGCGTGTCCCATGTGGGTGCCTTTGGTTGAGAATAATGAATACCAAAAACCGGGCGCCGATTATTTTATCAAGCAGCATATCGATCGTTTATTGACCAAAAATCCGGACATAGATACGATCATATTGGCTTGTACACATTATCCACTACTAATTGAGAAAATACGCCAATATACGCCGCCGCATATACATATTTTATCTCAAGGGCATATTGTTGCCCATAGTTTGGCCGATTATTTACGCCGTCATCCGGAAATGGACGTGCGATTGACGAAAAACGGAGTCCGCATCTTTCAAACGACCGATTCTGCGGAAATGTTTAATGATTATGCTTCTGTCTTTTTCGGAGAAAAAGTGCGTGCAGAAAAAGTTACTTTGACGCAAGATCTTTTTCGAAATTGAAAATATGCACATAAATCTACCTCATTAGATAAGACTATCGAAGATATTGAATAATCTCACAGAAACAAGGCACTTAGCCATTAAGTATTTTTATTAGTTTGAAGTAATCGTGCAAATTACATTTTAACATTAAACAGTTTTTCGCTTTGATTTTATAAGATAAATTGCTTATTTTTACGATATTCAACATTAATACTATTATGACGCATCGAAATATGTTATTTGTTATTGTGTTGTTGATAATTATGAATTTACAAGTACAAGGCCAAGTTCAATTTGGTCTTAAGGGAGGAGTGAATTTATCGAACTTTATCGCGCACACCGAACAGGGTATTGTTCCCAATTTTTTAAACCGAATAAGTTTTCATGTGGGATTTTTTACAGAAATACCGTTAAATAAGTTTTTGTCCATTCGTCCAGAAATGCTTTTATCAGCCAAAGGTGCACACCATGAGTTTTATCAAGAGAACTATTATTATTTTGCCAACTATGAGAGGCGTTATTCTACAGAAACATGTAAAGTAAGAATTGACCCGTATTATATTGAAGTGCCAATATATCTAAAAGCTGGATTTGATGCAGGAATAATTGGGAAATTTGCCGTAGGTATTGGATTATACCTGGCTTGTGGTATTAGTGGGAAAGCAGAAAGCGAATATAGATATGAGTTTTCAGAAACGAATTGGTATGAAGGGGATAGCAATGTGATGAAGATGTTTACTAAGGGTGATTTTGATAAAGCTCCTTTCAAACGTTTGGATATGGGTATTTCTATATTTATGGGTTATGAACTAAATATGGGTGTTTTTGCGACAGTTGGATATGATATGGGATTGCGTAATGTGATTAATGGGTTTGATGGAGAAAAGCTATATAATCGGACATTTTACATTTCAACGGGATATAAATTCTAAATATGAAAAATATGGAATTTCGGAAAGTATTTTTTTTAATAGTATTGTTGACAATAACATCTATACAAATACAAGGTCAGATTCATTTTGGAATTAAAGGAGGGATAAATGTTTCCAATTTTCATGTAAAAGCAGATAAAGATATTGACGATATTCTTTTCTATTTGAATCAAACTAATTTTCACATGGGCTTTCTAACCGAAATACAAATCAATAATAAGTTTTCCATTCAACCCGAATTACTTTTCTCCGCTAAAGGTGCGATTCATAAAGCGTGTGTTGAATCAGTTCGGATCAATCCCATTCCAGGCTATATGGCACCGTCTAAGGATATCTCAAAAGCAACGTATAGCATATATTATATAGAGTTGCCCATATACTTCAAGACAATGTTTGAAGCTGGGAAGAGTGGAGATTTTACTATAGGAATAGGGCCGTATGTATCCTATGGCATAAGAGGGAGGAATAAAGGTGATGCGATAGTGGACACTTCTCACCCAACTGAAATTAATTGGGATAGAGATTTATTTGTTGGAGGTGATTTTTATAATGCTTTTTTAAAGCATTTTGATGTGGGACTTTCCGGATTTGTCGGCTATGAATTAGATATGGGAATCTTTACTACAATTAGCTATGATATGGGATTATACAACATTAAAAAGAATAATGATAACATCAAATTAAATAATCGGACATTCTCAGTTTCGATAGGGTACAAGTTTTAGTTTTGAATCATTTATACACAATAAGTTCTATCGTTTCTGTCTGTGGTCAAAGATACAACAGGACAAAAATTTAGACTGTTGTGATAAATGAAAGCAATAGATAAAATAGGAATGACATCGTGCACCATCTTCCGTGTACCCCTTTTATATTAAATAGATTAGGGTTTATCTTATTTGCAGCGAATGCAAATGCCTGTAAATTCCATCTTCGATAGCGACCAATTCTTCGTGTGTGCCTTGTTCGATGATGCGTCCATTTTCGAGGACGCAAATACAATCGGCGTGTTTAATGGTCGATAGCCGATGCGCAATCACAATCGATGTGCGGTTGGCCATCAGCTTGGTTAATGCGTCTTGTACTAGGCGTTCTGATTCCGTGTCAAGGGCTGATGTGGCTTCATCGAGGATCAATATGGGTGGATTTTTCAATACAGCTCGTGCTATAGCCAACCGTTGCCGTTGGCCTCCGGACAAACGCATGCCTCTATCTCCGATGCCGGTGTAATATCCTTGATCCAAATTAACGATAAATTCGTCCGCATTGGCAATTTTAGCTGCTGCAATCACTTGTTCTTCGCTGACATTGCTCATTCCAAACGCAATGTTGTTAAAAACCGTATCATTAAATAAAACCGGTTCTTGGGTAACAATACCCATCAACTCGATTAAATCATCCAGTTTATAGTCTTTGATATTGATTCCGTCAATGCGTAATTCGCCCATAGTTACATCATAAAAACGCGGTATCAGGTCAACAATAGTTGATTTTCCTGCGCCGGAATGTCCGACTAAGGCATACATCTTGCCTTTAGGAACGGTAAGATTGATATCATGTAATACAGGTTCGCTGGCGTAGCGAAAAGATACATTAGAAAATTCAATGTCCTTGTTAAAATCGCGAATAGACACCGGATTTTCTTTTTCTTTGATTTCCGTTTCCTGATCCAAAATGGCAAAAATACGTTGTCCCGAAGCCATTCCCCTTTGTATGTTGCCATATGAGTTGGCCAATGATTTCGCCGGAGCAAGTACTTGATAATATAAACCAAGGTATACCACAAACTCGCCCCATGACAAGTCCATTTTTCCATTGATCAGCAATATTCCCGCGTAAAAAATAATGCAGCATGCAATGGTGACGCCTAAAAATTCAGACATGGGCGTGGCTACTTCAATGCGGTTCATCACTTTTTTATTAAGCGCTCTATGCCTGTTGTTCATATCATCAAACCGATGTTTCATATACTTTTCAGCATTGAACGCTTTGATGATTTTGATTCCTGAAATGGTTTCTTCAAAAATGCTGACAATCTGTCCCAATATTTGCTGGCCTTCCCTTGCTGTGTTACGCAATTTTTTTACCAATTTGCCAATCAAGAAAGCCGAAATGGGCAGCGCAACCAATGTGAATAAAGTCAATTGAAACGATAGGTAAAACAGAACCGTTACATTGAGTATGATCATCAAAGGCTCTCGGAATACTACTTGGAACGAATTAACCACCGAACTTTGCACTTCGGCCACATCATTGGATACGCTCGATAGAATATCACCTTTTCGTTTGTCTTGAAAATATCCGACGCTGAAACTACTGATTTTGTAATAAATAGCTTGGCGAATATTGCGAACAACATTGGTACGCAATGAAGTAAGTGTACGTTGAGATAAGTATTTGAACCCATTGGCAAAAAGCGATGCAATCAACAATATAGCAATTGCAAAAAACAAAGCGCCGATTGCACCATGTTCCATAGTATAATTAGACAAATGGTAATTATACAGGTCTTTGCAATAATCGATAATATTACCATCCAGGTGAGGGCGCTCCATGGCAACAGCCGACGACCCTTCAAAAAGCACCTTTAAAACGGGGGCAATCATTACAAAGTTGACCGTCCCCATCACGGTTCCGATCACCACAAAAACAATATATTTTGGCCAATATCTTCCGTAAGGTTTGGCAAAACTAAGCAAACGTAAAAAAGCCTTCATTCAATAACAATCAAATTCATAAATTCAACATCTCCCATGTTACAGGATTAAACGTTTTGTGTCAGCTATGTATTCTCTGCTTTCCAATTATCATTTTCCAAAATCAATTGGGTATCTTTAGTTGACACATAACGATAAATCCCCAGTACCGTAGTACGGATAATGGTATATACCGGGATAGCAAAAAACATACCCGGAATTCCGGCTAAGGAGCCTCCCATGATAATTACCAGAAAAATTTCGATCGGATGCGCCTTGATGCTCTGAGAATAAATCATGGGTTGCAATACAAGGTTATCAATTAAATTGGCGGCAACAAAAGTTCCGATAATTTTAATCATTGTCGGCAATATGTCTTGATATTCATTGACACTCAGACACCCAACAGCGCCAAATAAACAAGCACATGCTGCTCCGATTAGGGGCCCAAGATAAGGAATGGCATTGAGCATGCCTCCAAAGCATGCAAAAAATAGCGCACCGCGGATTCCGAAGAGGGTCATCCCGATGTATAACAAAACAATCATGGATGCTATTTCAATCAATAGCCCAATAAAATAGCGGGAGAGAAGATTATTGATATTCTCGGTAGTGGCTGTAACACGTGCTGCATGTTTTTCTCCAAATAAAAATTGTGCTAAAGCTTCAACTCGAATGTCATCTTTGATAAAAAAGAAGGTAAGAAAAACGACGGCAAACAGTCCGAACAAAAATGATCCGGTCGTGCTGACAATACCGCTCAATGCGGTAGAAAACGTGGTCAAATTGGCAAACTTCTTAATCTCTTCGGTAATAATGCCAACCAATGTTGCCTGTTGGTCAATAATCCGGTTTTGATATAAAAAATCTTGGATGTTATCAAGCAGCAAGTTCAAGTTTCTTGACAAATCATCATAATTGATGTTGGCAATAATCTGGGCCTCGGAAGCGAGCATAGGTATAAAAAACAACAAGACAAGGGAAAATATCAACAGGAAAAACAATAATGTGAAGAAGGCGCTGAGACCATGTGGAATATTTCTTTTGAAAATTTTGATGCTACTTATTTTCCGGGCAATTGGTTTGCCAATTAATGCAAAAATAAAGGCAAGGAAAAGGTATAACACCAGGTTGGAAAACATCCAAGCCAATATAACCAATACGATCAAGGCGCAAATGCGCAAAACAGTGTTTGTATTTACTTTCATCAAGACAAATTTAAAACTTCAGGCAAAACGATGTTGTGCAAAACAATCTTAACATTCATTTAAATTTGAAATAAGCACTCCCGGATAAATAATCGATGTTTTAATATACCCTTTTGAAGTTGGTTTAATAAAAGTTATACCAACTTAGCGCAAGCGATCTCATGACCGAAGGGAATAATATTCAATAATCGATTATCAATATTCGATTGCTTATTAAACTTGTTTTGTGCAAATGTAGCAATTTTATGTCTTAAAGTGATCGGGACACACATTCGGCTGCTTTTTCTCCATCAATCGCCGAAGATGTAATGCCTCCGGCATATCCGCTTCCTTCGCCGCATGGAAATAGCCCTTTTAACTGCACATGTTCCCATGTGGCGGGATCGCGCGGAATCCTTACCGGGGAAGATGAACGGGATTCGACACCAACAATCAACGATTCGGAAGTCAAAAAGCCGCGCATCTTCCGTTCGTAAATTTTAAACGCTTCCTGTAATCTTTGGGTTATTGGTTGGGGAAGCCATGAATGTAACGGAGACGATACAATACTTGGCAAGTAACTGCAAGCCGGAAGGTTTGACGAGAATCGTCCATTGACGAAATCAATGGTACGCTGTGCAGGAGCTATTTGATTTCCTCCTCCATGCTCT
>JAVBPN010000071.1:0-13374 GCA_031549585.1 Bacteroidales bacterium | reverse complement strand
ACAAATTGATTGAACGGCAACATTTTTGAAAATACTTCGGCACTTTCATCAAGCAAGCGTTTGCTAATCAACAAATCATCATCGATATTCCGGTAAAAAGAGTAATTCTTCCGTTTGATTAAATCAATATCGGGAGATTCTTTCGGAAACCCTTTAGGAACAGTTCGCAACATACCATCGTCAAACCAGTCAAATGTCTTGGTGAAATCGCGGCTTTCAATTATTGAGCGATATTCTTGCGCATTTTCATAAATATCCGTACGAATGCCTTTCAACGTGGCAGCATCCGGACTATAAACGCCACCAGCCCACATCGAATGATCGGGATACCCGGGAGCAACTGTCCCAGAAATATGAAAATAATACCCACACAACAGACTTTTGCGTCCACCCGGAGCAATGTAAGCCCCAAAATGCCGCTTATATGGCGTTTTATCAGGAGAAAAACGAACATCTCGATAAATCCGGTAAGTACAATCCTTGGCCACAATGGCACCAATACCGGAATCAAAAACACGTACCTTTTCGATTAACTGATTGATAAATTCTTCAAATTCTTGCTTGGCTGCTTCATATGAATCGCGATTGGCATCAAACCATTCTTTATAATTGTTAACAGCCAATTCGCGAAGAAACGTAACACTTTTTGAGAGCATATAAATAACATTACAAAATTACAAAGTCCAAAAATAGGCAAACCCAAAGAAAATGTCAAGTCGTTTATTCATTTTTAAAAATTCTGTAAACGAAAACGCCTTGACAGGTTTTAAGATCTGTTAAGGCGTTTGTTATCTCCAACACTTACAACTGCTGGCTACAAACTTTTCAATACCCAAAAATTTCCTCTTGTGTCAAGATTTTAACTTTTCCGATCTTTTCCAAAGATTTGATATCAAGGCTTTTTAAATCGCCCAAAATGCAATAGGTTAAAGGCTGGCCTTTCACATATTCTTGTTGAAAAGCAAACACGTTGTCTAAATTCATCGTTGGAAGCTTTTCAAAAATCGCTTTGCGCGGATCAGTTGTATAACCTAATTTTTCGGAGTCGATATAATTGGTTAATATGTCCTCACGAAGAATACGTGTGGTACGTATATTGGTAATGGTGTATTCTTTGGCAATATCAAATGCCGTTTCAGACCGGGGCATATCGTTTAGAATGCTGAGAAATGCGTTAATGGCTTCATTCATTTTATCGGTCTGTGTGGCGATAAAAGTACTCAGATAATATGATCGATCCAAAGAAACCGGTGCACGGTAATTGGCGTTTGCTGAATAGGCTAAACCGCGAGCTTCACGCATTTCCTGAAAGACAATACTGTTCATGCTTCCACCAAAATATGCATTATAGAGCCTTCGATCTGCTTCGATTGTTTGGTCGAAATTTCCATCTTTATGAACCATAGCCATGTATATCTGTTTCGCATCATAATTGGCCAATAATATCGTAGGTTCTTTAGTTTCTTGCTCTACAAACACAGCTTCAGGAGGGACAGGCAGCAAAGTCTCAGGAACAGCATGATTCCTATTAATGATATCTGTTAATTGGCTTTCTGAAAGAGGCCCATAATATAAAATTTTATGTTCATACTTTCCAAGCCCTTTGATTCTTGCAACCAAATCGTTGGGATCCATATTAGTAAGTTCTTTTTCCGATAAAATATTCCGCAAGGGCGATTTAGCACCCCAATATGCATAATCCCTCAAACGGTCAAAATTATCTTGCTGCCTGAGTTTCGCATCTGTCCTGCTTTTTAAAATGTCGGATACCCGCTTTTGGTAGATTTCTTTATCCGGAAGCGCATTAGCCAAACGATCTTCGAGCAAAACCATGGCTTTTTCCATATTTTCGGTCAAACCATACATGTATATGTACATCTCGTCATCATCCACCGATACACCAAACGAACAAGCTAATTTGTACAATTCCTTATTGATTTCTTCCACTGTACGATTGGATGTGCCCAAATAAGTCAAGTATTGTGATGCCGTACCAAGCGCCTTGTCATTATTGTTGCCCATTTCATACAAATAATAAAGCCAAAAAATGGGATCAGTGTTGTTTTTTGTATAGACAACAGGAATATCATTTTTTACCGTAAATTTTGAAAGGTCTTTTTCGTAATCCAAAAATACCGGTTCAATGGGCTCAACCGAGTGTTCTTTAATTTTTGCCAAGAACTCGCTCTCATTATCGCGATTGGCAGGGATCGGCGTAATGATCGGCTTGTCAATCTTCTTGTCATCCGTCTTACCTTCCTGTTTGTACACAACGACGTAGTTGTTTTGGAAGTTTTTCTTACAATAGTCAATAATATCTGCCTTAGTGAGTTTCGACTGATAGTCTAATTTGTTGACCCGATCTTTCCATGAATCTTTGTTGATGAACGCATTTAGACAATTAAAAGCAATGTTTGTAGTATTCTGCAATTGCATGTATTGTAAAAACTTGTTGTTGTTGATCACAGCTTCCAACAAATCGTCATCAAATTCTCCGTTCTTAAGTTTTTCGATCTGTTCCAACATTAAATCCCTCACCTCGTCCATCGACTGCCCTGCTTTTGGCCGTCCATACAACTGGATCATATTATAATCGGCTAAGCGGTTGGTGTAACTTCCCGCGCCCAGCGCTTTTTGCTGTTGATTGATATTGAGGTCCATCAAGCCTGCTTTCCCGTTAGTAAGCATCCGGTTGATCATTTCGATGATCGCCGATTGGTAGAAATCGGTTGCCGGTAGGCGATAGGTAATAGCAACACTATTTGCCTCAATGCCGGTCACTTCACGGAAAATTGGTTGTGTGATCGGCGTTTCTTGCGCTATTTTTGGTTCCGGCACATTTCCCGGCTTCAGCGTTCCAAGGTATTTATCGATGATTTGGATTACTTCATCCGGATTCAAATCGCCTGCCATGCAGACAGCCATATTATTGGGCACATAATAATTAGCAAAATGTTTTTTGAGATTAACAATTGAAGGGTTCTTCAGATGTTCTTGCGAGCCAATAATAGTCTGTGTACCATATGGATGATGCGGAAATAGCGCACTATATGTTGCATCGTTTACTTTCCGGGTATCTTGGGAAAGTGTCATGTTGAATTCTTCATAAACCGTTTCCAGTTCCGTATGAAACAATCGTATAACAGGATCGGAGAAACGTGTGGCTTGTATCATCGCCCAATTTTCGACCTCATTGGAAGGAATATTTTCAACATAAGCGGTTTGATCATACGAAGTAAAAGCATTGGTTCCCCTTGAGCCAATGGCATTCATCAGCTTGTCATATTCATTAGGGATGGCGTATTGAGCAGCTATTTGAGATATGCTATCGATTTTTGCATAAATCGCTTTTCTCTGCTGGTCATCACTAATATTCCGGTATTGTTCGTAAAGCGCTTCGACTTGATCCAGTAAAGGCTTTTCAGCACCGTAATCGGAAGTTCCAAAAATTGATGTGCCTTTAAACATCAGATGTTCGAAGTAGTGAGATAATCCGGTTGTTTCTGCCGGATCATTTTTGCTTCCCACGCGAATACCGACAAAGGTGTGTATGCGAGGTGCATCCTTATTTACAGCCAAATAAACCTTGAGTCCATTGTCCAAGGTATAAATGCGGACGTTGAGCGGATCGCCGGGAACACTTTCATATTTATATTTCGAACAGCCGGCCAATAGCACCACAAGCAACAATGCCGGCATCATTATTTTAAAAAGATAACTTGTTTTCATAAATGATAGGTTTTATTTAGATTTATTATTTTCTAGTTTTTATATTGGTCTATTTCAAAAGGGCCAGACCAAGGGCTTAGAATTGTATCGTAGGTATTTTGCTCTAATTCTACAATTCCGCCTTCCCCCATTCCCGAAGTTCCGCTATTGGTTCGAATATCATTTCCACAAATGGCAATATCCCAATCGGTGCGGGTTCGCCATAGCTCATCTTCCTGTTCGGAGTTCACATCCGAAGTGCCGACGACATGGCCATCTTCCAAATCGATGTAGGTCCATCGGGTTGTGCTGAAATCGGTAATGGTCAAAAACTGTTCTTCATCCTTCATTTCCGGATCAGCTTTATTGCAAGAAATCAACAAAATGAGAAAAAACAATATCGATAATTTTCTCATGGCTTTTATAATTTTTGATAACGAATTTGTACTGTTCCTTTTTGTTTGTTGTAGCTCGTGAATTGGAGCTTCACTTGTTTGCCGCTAGCCGTTTTCACAATGTATGGAAAAGGCCGCGGAGTTGAATTTCCATATTGCCAATTGAAAGAGCTTGCGGATATACCTTGTCCAGTGCTTATCTCAGTTAAGCCTGTGATGGGTACTTCATTTTTTAAGAACAGATATTGTTTGCCGGTAGCAAGGTCTTCAACTGAAAAATGATCGACCGTCCCAGACCCTACTTGCCCGTTAGCTACTTTGTGCACATTTAAGAAATATTTGGGCCATGCAAAAGATTGGTATTCTGCCCATTTATCGGTAAAATTAAACGCTACTTCAATACTTTTGTCTTCCTCGCTATTTCCACCTTTCATATAATGATCGCCTCCTTGGAAATTAAAGATAGCAGGAACCATAGTGATGGTCGGTTGTGTCGCATTCTTCCCGTCAGCTACCCCCAATGTAAAATAGAGATCGTTACGCGAAGTGTAGGTTACTTTGACCTTGAAAACAATGCGTGGTTCGTGAATTTCCGGCTCTACGGTAACTGCTTCCGCATCATTATTGGTTAAGCCGCCTTCATTGGCCGGAAGTAAAAATAAACGGTATGGAAAATAAGCTTTGCCATCAGTTCCCCAACCTGATCCCCATGTATTGGCTACAATAAATGCTCCTTTTTCGTCATCCGAAATCAGACCGTCATTGTTTAAATCGTATTCTACCAAGTCATCATATCCGACAATGGTCAGGGAATGTGCTCCCAATGTTCCCACCCGGACAATCATTTGTTCAATGTGAGTTTGCGAAGGATTGGATGATGGATAATAGGCTGGTTGCCAATTGTCAGCATAACAGGAGAAAGTGGCAATGCCGCCTTCCGGGGTATTTTCTCCCCGGTCAAACAAATAGCGCTTAAGGCGGTCGATACCGTCTTGTGTCTTCAGTGTAAACTTGTAGTATGCCTTAGCCCGGTAAGTCATTGATCGAATATATTTATCGTACCCCGACATCCACGTTTTATCATTTACTTGCGAATTTTGGTCATCCAAATCGGCTACTGTAGCAGCCCCATTGATCCGTATCAAATCATAACCCAAATTGGGCATGGAACCCCGGTTCTCTCCCTGATTCAGGAAATTCCAAACATAATGATAACTAAACTGATTTTCAGGGATATTAGCAGGGCGATTCAACATCCGATTCATTTCGTAGGTATACACATAACCAATACCTGCTGCTTGCGAACAGGAATTTGCCTTTTGATTGATGACAGGAGGAAAGAAAATGCTGGATGTATTGTCTATGCTTGAAGGTAATGCTTTGCTGTGTTTGAGCGTCGAAGGTTGCCATTCCGGAATAGCTTGCCACCGCGCCATTTCTTCTGGTGTAGGGATATATTTTGGGTAACCCGGCTGAATTTGTTCAACCGAACCAGAAATAAATAAGCCAAGCAGCAAGATAAGCACCAATGCGGATGTCAAAGGTTTTAATAAATTCATCTTCATACTGCCGGAAATCATAGGATAAAAAGAACGAAGAATTAAAAATTTACTTGAGGCATTATATTTCGTCATTGCGAGGAGCCCGCCTGACCGCAGAGCGGGCAGGGAACGACAAAGCATTTTAAGAATGAGATTGCTTCGCCCTTCGGGTTCGCAACCGAGTTTACGAGCTCGGCGAAGCCAATGACGTTTGTTGTTGACTTTTGTATAGCCACGTCATTAAAATTGCTAAAAAACCAGATTCAGCCCTGCCCAAACAAAGTTTCGTCCGGTATCTTTATACAGATCGCTGTCACCAATGTAATTGCACAACGCTCCATTTGCAAATACGCCTATCCAAATGGGAATATTTGACAATCGGACAGGTATCTGGTATGAAATCCCTCCGCCAAAAGAATAATAATCGGCAGCGAGCGCTTCCAAAGCAGGCGTAAAATAGGTTTCCTTGAACTTAGTACCTTCTCCGCTCATATTCAACTTTTTGTCCGGGCTGACTTTATATATACCATTAACAGATAAACCAAGAAGACTCCTTTTGATTCGAAAACGTTTGGAAATATCTGCTTTACCCCATACTGAAGTATAGCTTTGGGTATATAATTCAGGATATTGATCAATATCCGAGCTGAGGTATCCTCCCAGAACGCTCCATGTTAAATGTGAAATTCCGTTTTTCATTAAATCCATTCGGTAACTCAAAGAACCTTGTATTTTTTGTTCTTTATATGCAACCGATTTGTCTCGTACAACCCATATAATGGTACCATCAGGATCAGACGACCCTGTTTGCGTATACCATGTTCCTTCAATATTCTTTATTCCTCCTTCAACGGAAATATTATGAACTATACGTTCAGAACGTATTTGAAACCTATCTTTAACAAGCACTTCTGTTGCGGCATAATCACCTCCCCGGAACGTATAGCTCGAACCACCGTCTTTAGCCTCTTCAGAAGAAAGGATAATTCGTCCCTCAAGATAATTGGCTAGCCGATGCTTGTTGTCCCACACCATATCGACAATACCACCATAACGACTTCCGGTGTAATTCCTTTGATAAGAGATGATGCCAGTAACCAATCGATTGACTGGCTTTGCAAGACCATGGAAAAGAAATATATTGTCTGTATACATATCAACTCCCACTTTCCGAAACTGTGTCCCTTCTGCCAGCCAACCCAAATCTGCGGCTATTCCAAAAATAAAATTTCCTGTTGAGTAATCTATTCCCGGATTGAGTGAAAAACGCATCCCACTGGTAGCCGGACGTGGGTCTGATTGGTCAGCTAGGCTTCCTACGCGGTAATCTGCACGAAGCCCAGCATGCCACGATGGTGTGATCATATAAGAAAATCCACCGTTCAAATGGAATAGTTCTACGGAATAATCCCCAAGAATAGAATCTCCAATGAAGAAAGGATTATCATCGGAAGTGAAAATGATGCTCTTCCATTGCTTGTCAGAAAGTTCTTGATTCGAATATTCCAGATTGCCTTCAAAAGCTATTTTTTCCAATTTCTTGATGCCATATATTTTTCCATCCCATATTCGTCGCTTGGCAGGTTCATTGATTTGATGAAAATCACCTTGATCCAATGAAAACACTACATCAAATGCTGCTACGTTCCACGGCTGTCGGGAAATAGAGGTAGGATTACTGCTTCCATATTGAATATTCCCTAAATAAAGCATATTTGGATACAATGCTTTTTCCGAAGACATTCCATCCTTGATGGAAAGCGAATCAACAACTGTATTAACAGTTTGCGCTAAACCACAAAGAGGCAATAAAGCGAGTAATAATATTTTGACTTTTAAAGGCATCATACATAGAAAATAATGCTCCGGAATATCCGGTGGCGGATGCCCCGGAGCATTGATTATCCAATTATTTGTCTACTGTTGTCGGTTGAACCCCCGGAGTTGGGACTTGTCCACCGGCATTAAAGTCTACGCTTGAGTTATTTGTGTCTTTGTATACGACACGACCATCGGTGATGGCTATAACTTTGCGACGAAGGCTCTTTCCTGAATTTTCAGCATTAACCAAAGAACCATCATTAGAACCATCTACCCAAGTCATACCCATATCGTCCTCATTTTTTAATAATTTGAAACGATTGGTAGGATTAGCAAACACAATGTCGACTGCATCAATCACGTATGCACGAGGAATAGCCAAAAATTGATTTGCATAACCGATTGTAGGCTTTGTCACAATGTTTGCTGCATCAGCCGCAAAATTGGGAGGGCTTTGACCTTCAGGAAGTCTTACCATGATAATTGCTTGACCATTTCTGGAATTGAAAATAAAGTCCGGACGGGTAGAATTCATATATGCAGATAATA
The DNA here is from genome assembly GCA_031549585.1 of Bacteroidales bacterium. GTDB lineage: Bacteria > Bacteroidota > Bacteroidia > Bacteroidales > UBA4181 > JAIRLS01. The sequence continues at coordinate 5,360 of JAVBPN010000071.1, read as the reverse complement.
GATTCGGCACATCAGGATTGTCTGTATCACCAGTTCCAGAAGCACCTTCAACATAAATTTCCCAATCGGCATGACTAAGATCTACCGGTGAGGGAAGCTGTGTATCGTTCACTAAAGTCCTTTGCGTATGATCAATTGCCCGAGAAGCGATAACAACACCCTTACCAGGTTCCAGCGGATATTGTTTTCCGGTACCTGGGAAATAAGCAGTAACACATGCAAGAGGATAACGGTCACCCAATTCTGTGGATTGATCCCAAAGGTTAGTCCCAGAAGCTTGTGTGACATTCCCATTTACACCTTGTTCTACGGGAGCAAGAATAATCCCGTCAAGATATTGTGTTTCATTGGAATTGTTATAAATTTCAACGAAAAAGTCAAGGAAATAATAACTCATTATCCCTGTAAAATAAATTTCCTTGAATACCAATCCACCTCCGGAAGCAATTGCCAAATCAATTTCAACCGATTGATTACTAAAAACATCTACACCGGATTTTACTCCATTCAATGCATATTCTTCGGTTTCTCCGGTAGCCCTAAAATCATAGGTGCCTGCTTTAAGTGTGAAAGAAGCTATGCCGTTGGTTGCGGCAACAGTTTCTTCTTCTCCAGAAATAGTATTTGCAGCAACTACTTCAAGGTCGGTTACATCTCCTATGTCAACACCGCTGGGAGCCTTCACTGTAACGGTTACTTCATAATTTTGTGCCACTTCGTCATCATCTTTACATCCGGTAAAGAAGAGAAACACTGGCAAAACGCATAAATAAAACAATTTTCTAGTCATAATCACGTGTTTTAAATTAACAAATATTTAAAATTTTATGGTTATTTCAGCGCCGAAATACATCGGTATGGTTAAAAGAGCATACCCTTGCGAGGTAGTCATTTTATAATATTTGGTTGTTTTTAAAAAATTATTGGCAATGAACGAGAACTCCATAAAATTCCCGAATTCTTTGGTCAACCGGAAATTAAGAATCATGTTGAAGGGATAAGTTTCCTTACCAAAATAATTCTCCGGAGAATATTCTATAATCATTAATCTTCGGATATCGCTTAATTCTGTGTATTCTGGTTTCCATTCATACAAATTTCCGTTCATATCAGTATATCCGATAGGATTCATAAGAGGTGTATTACTGCCGTTTTTCATATAAAAAAGATCTTCTCCGTTATCATTCTGATAGAATGATTGCGATGTTTCGTACCAAACTACTTGTGCTGTTGTAGAAAATACGATCTTTAATTGAGGAATATGTGTGATGAAGCGGAAATTTGTATTTACACGTTGGCTGGTATTCCCCGATCCCGCCGGATAGATTGGAACGTAAGGATATGGTTGCCCTCCCGGCGTTGCCGTTACAATAGAACGTGAATTTCGGGTACTTTGCCTTTTAATAAGTATCCATGAACCATCCACAATCAGCGAAGTCTTCAATAGGGAAAGTTGCCCAAAATTGAAACTATATTCTACACCTTGCTTATTGGTTGTATTATTATTGGTAGGCAAATTATATGAATAGAAATAGGTTGCAGTTTCATATCCCAATGGTGTATTAATTCCACCCAACTGATAATATACTTGGCCGTTTACGTAACTTACCTCTTCCGTTCCCGGAGGAGGTGTCAAATATTTTCTGAAAGACATCGCAAAAGGAGTGGTGATAAATGAAAATTCATCGGTATGCTTTTCATTAAAATAAGTAATATGGCCTGATACTTTCTTTTTTTGTATGGCCAATCCGATTTCGGCTTTCCGGCTCTTAGATGGTTTTAAGTTAGGATCGGAAGTGTCGTTAATCACTTTAGTAGTCATCACAGCCAATGACTTGCTAAAATCCAGATCAGGACTTAAATATGCAAAGCTTTTTGCATCGAAATAAGCAATATCAGGGTATAAGAATAACAAAGACGGCATTTTCGACGCAATACCATATCCACCCACCAAACTCAATTCATCAAGAAAAGAGTTATTATCTTTATTTAGCAAGTTTAATTCGACATTAACACGTGGTTCTGCCTGGAAAAAATTATCACGCGATACATCCTGATAAGAATTGACGATCATATTGGTTAAACGAACGCCCCCTTGTAAAGACAGCCACATACTGCCGACAGGTACTTTGGCCTTATCTTCCAAAAAGAAAGAAACAATATTAGTCGCCGGAATCGAACGGTTTGAACGTGGTCGTACCGTCTGAATATCATTCACAAATGGAGGGGTCATCGGGTCAAAAACCAATCCGTCACCATTATTTTTGTCATATTTCCAATCGGCACCCAATGTGATTGTATTGAACGAATTGGCGCTGAATTGGAAAAGACGGTCGGCTTTGATCTGGCCAAACACATCCAATGGTCTACCATCAATAGTATATTCCGAATAGTAAGATGAATTCAAGAAAAAAGACTGATATTCGCCATCTACATATGAATTGCCAATTGGCGTAATCCCTGTTTGCAAGCTTACCAAGCTATTTTTATAATCTTTTTGATGGGAAGAAGAAACCATAAAGCTATAACCTAAATTGGTCGCAATGGCAGAATTCAAACGCCAATTACCTTCTAAGTTAACTCGTATCCCCTGATTGGTATTTTTGATCCGCTCATCTTTTCTCATTTGCGGGTCAGACTTTTCGTCATTAATATTCTGATAAAAAGCGAATTTCAAGTTAAATGTCAATGGCCGGGTCGATTCCATAAAAGTATTTGAGTAACCAAAGTTTGCAGTCACCCGGTCAAATCCCCGATATTTTTCCCTGATGTCTGAATAAGACTGTGAATAGTCGCCAGATAAATTGACAGCACCCCATTTACCTCCGAGCAAAAATCCTTTCCCGATATAAATCATTTTAGAAAAAGCATCGGTTTTGGCTTTGATATTCCAAGGTGTAGCACCTGAACGGGTTTTGACAATCATGGCTCCAGAAGTTAAATTTCCGTACATTACTGAAGGAACTCCCCGTATGACCTCCACCGATTCAACGTTATCGGGTGATAATATTCTTAAATCAAGTCCCCGCCCTGCAACTGTCTGATTTGCCCCGCTGCCTGTCTGATCCAAGCGATTGCCTGTTTTAGCGGTAGATAAACTTTGTAAATTTGCTTCGTTGGATAAAGGAGCTCCATCAAGTACGACAGCAACTCCCGCAGAGTTATTGCTATTAGGCGAAATTTCCCGAATGTAAGCCTGTGCTACAGTATTGAGGCTTGGATTGGTTGTCAAATTTCCCGGCACCAATTGCAACATATCTTCTACCGATTTAGCTTGGATATGCTGAATACTTGTTTCGCCAATACGGGAAATAGAACCCATTTTCTGCTCTTTCGCTGTAACGACAACTTCCTCCAACTCAAGGCTAAGTGGAGATAGCTTGATAGTAATAGGTTTATAATCGGATCCAATGGTAACAGTTCCTGTATATTTTTGATACCCTACATATGAAACTTCAAAATTATATGTTCCTGCTCTAAGTTGTGGTATGGTAAAACTTCCGCCTAATCCGGATACCGACCAAAGCTGTTGTCCCGGAATTACAATGTGACAGTATTCTATTGCTTCATTTGTCTTTTCGTCAATAACCTTTCCTGTAAAACTAAAAAGATCGCGAGAGTTCGTTTGCTGAGAAAAAACAGGGCATAATATGATGACAAACAAAGCGTGTATCAAAACTTTTTTTAACACGGCGTCATATTTTGCTAATCAATAAATCACAAATTGCTCAAATATACAAATTGTTTTTAATAAAATAACAAATGAGAGAAAGAAACGGTTTTGAAGGTTTGTGTTTTTATTTGATGTAATTTTTATACCAAAAAACATGTAAGCAACGGGTTGAAATCACGTATTTTGCTATTTTTCTGAATATTATTGCAAATTGGTCATTTTTGATTATAAAATAAATGATTCAAAAACCCTGACAATCCGAAAGATTTGAAAGATTCTTGAATCATCTAATTTGTTAAAAATAATCAAAAAATTACTTTTTCGGCTCCCAATTTACCGTATTTGGTCTGTTGTATATTGCTTGAAGTGCCTCTGGGGTATTGGATCTTGGCGAGGTAAATCCCGACCAGACCATAAACCAAGCATATTTATTCTGGGTTTCTAATACTTCAGGAGTCGGGACATTTCCGATTTCACCCAATGCGATTAATTTTCCATGCCCTAACTCAATTAGTTGGTCATGATGGCTTTGTTTCCAGTCGTTATGGTAGATATCTGTAGCCAATACATCCACATAATCAATGCCTGGGAAATAAAATGCGTAATCATAGGCATTATCCGGCGTATTACGCGGGCCATTGGCATTCCATACCCAAAGTAGGTTATCCAAATGATGATGATTTACATAGCGGTCATACATCATTTTCCATAACTTTTGATATCCGTTTTCTCCCTTACGGTCACCCCACCAGAACCATTCACCATTCATCTCATGGTAGGGCCTCCAAAGAACAGGGATTTTCCTATCTTTCAATTGCTTGAGATAATCTGCAACTTCATCGACTTTGGCTAACCATCCATTATACATATCGGTGCCCGGAGTAACCAATTCTTGCCATTGCTCATCGGTGAATTCGCCTTGACATTGATCTTTGAAGATAGTCGGTCCTTCATCCATTGGGCGTTGAGAATGCCACATAATTGTAATGATATGGCCTTTCTCATATTCTTCAATAGCCCTATCAATGACTGTCTGTCTATCCCAGCCCATATCTCCGCCCCACATCATAGGCACTTTACCCGTTGCTTCGAGAATACGATCCCGGTCTTGCTCATATCTTTCCGGACTCATCATCTGAAATTCATTGTGATGTTGTGCAGAAATGAGTTTCCCTTTGTCTACCGACTCATATAAGTTAGCAAGCAATTTTTTGGCTTCGGGTGTCGCATTCGGATTTACCGGTGCATAATGTTTTTGCGAATTGCAGGCTACAAGCAATACGCTGCAAATTGTAAAAAATAATATTCGTGTTTTCATCTGTTTGGTTTTTGTTTTTTAAGGTCAAGTACCCGCCTAACAGAACGGGTATGAAAATTCATTTTTTGATAAGAATACAAAAATATAAAAGCCAATTTTAAAAACAACCCCATTATCAATTCTAATTTGATGTCAAATGACAACTATTGTGCGGCTTTTATATGCAAAAGGTTTAAATGCTTCTTTCAGGCAATTATTTAAAATATTATCTTTGTTTCTTTTTTATAGCTGTTGGAAGCTGTGAAAGTTTTAAACTTAAAGAATTTTCAATGTAAATGATGATGTTGAAACATGTGTAAAATTCGTTGAGGATTGATATATCTAAAATACCTATAAATTTCTTATATGAAAATATCATATCGCTGGTTG
>JAVBPN010000098.1:0-18024 GCA_031549585.1 Bacteroidales bacterium | reverse complement strand
AATAGTTTTGTTTTCAAATTCAACGGATAAAATATAATCGATTTCTTTTGAGGAAATGTTCAGACTACTTTCAAATTTTCTGATTGTATCATTAAGTAGTTCTATTTTATCGTTTGAAAATTTTAGATACACAGACACTTGTGTTTTTTCTAAAACAGAAGTTAAATAATCGTATGTGAACTTCAACTTAGTCTGAGCAATGCTATTCAAGCTAAAAGAAAATAGAATACAGTATATAACAAATTTTAGTTTCATTCTAACTTCCATTTCCGTTTTTCAATATTCACTGAGCTGTCCTGCCTGCTGACACCCAACAAAGATATGACTTACGCGTGAGGGTCAAAACAATAGCCATACCCGGAACGGTTCTTGATATATTGTCCGTAAATTCCTAACTTTTTGCGCAAACGTGCCACATGAACATCCACCGTGCGTTCTAAAACGTGTGCATCATTAGGCCAAACAATTTGCAAGATGTTTTCGCGGGAATAAATTTTCCCCGGATTCTGCATGATATGTAACAATATCTCAAATTCCATTTTGGTTAATACTACTTCCTCGCCATCCAACCACACTTGTTTGGAGTCAACATCTATTTTTAATCCGTTGACAGCAAACATATTTTTCTGCTTAGCACCGTCCTGATTGGTGTTGGTTCGCTTAAGCACTGCTTTTGCACGTGCAATCACTTCCTTAACCGAAAATGGTTTGGAAATATAATCATCGCCGCCAAGGCTGAACCCGGTAAGCATGTCGTTTTCCGTATCACGCGCAGTAAGGAAAATAATAGGAGTGTGATTATTCATTTCCTTATGTAGGTGTTCGGCCATTTTAAAACCCGACATGCCGCCCATCATCACATCCAACAAAATTAACTGATAATCGTCACTGCCTGATAATAAATTCAAGGCTTCTTCCGCCGAAAAAGCACAATCGACTAAAAACCCTTCATGCTCCAAATTGAATTTCAGAATTTCACACAAATCGACTTCATCGTCTACCACCAAAATTTTGTCTTGCTGAACCATATTAAAAAGATTTGATCTGTAAAATTAACCATATTTCACTATGGTGCATACTATTGAGTTTCAATACGAATTTGTTTGCAACCTCAATTGGAATCAGTCTACCCGAATGTCTTTCAAACGAGCCAATGCATCATTAAATTCACGAATCATTCGAGTTATTACATCCGAAACCGTATCTATTTGGCGAATTCCTGCGGCAACTTGTCCTATTTCCAACTCGCCTTCATCCAAATTACCTTCAAACATACCGATTCTGGAACGCCCCCTGCCCAATATTTCTTTTAATTCGGATGCGTCAGCGCCCCTATCCTCCGCTGCTTTGACCCTATCAAAAAACAAATTTTTCAATAAACGAACCGGAACCGTTTTCTTCATCATCAACATGGTATCGCCTTCCCCGGATTTTATAACTTGCTCCTTGAATAACACATGTGCTGATGACTCTTCCGTAGATGCGAAAATCGATCCGCATTGAATCCCTTCCGCACCCAAGGCCATTGAAGCAAGCATGGCTTGTCCAGAACCAATGCCACCCGCTGCGATCAGTGGTAAATCTGTAACTTGACGAACCAGAGGAATCAATACCATTGTTGTTGTTTCTTCACGTCCATTGTGCCCACCGGCTTCGAACCCTTCGGCAACTATAGCATCTACACCCGCATCGGCAGCTTTTTTGGCAAATTTTGTATTGGAAACCACATGCACCACCTTGATCCCATGACTTTTCAGGAATGGCGTCCATGTAGCCGGATTGCCCGCAGAGGTAAATACAATGGGCACTTTGTTTTTTACAATAATATCCATTATCTGTTCTATTTCAGCATAAAGCAACGGAACATTCACTCCAAACGGACGGCTTGTATTGGCTTGGCATTTAACAATATGTTCTTCCAATACCTCTGGACACATAGACCCAGCACCAATCAGTCCCAAGCCACCGGCATTACTTACCGCTGAAGCCAATCTCCAACCACTACACCAAACCATGCCACCGGAAATAATCGGGTAACGAATCTGAAACAATTCTGTAACTCTGGTTTTCATTTGTTTATAATTTTATTTTTTAAGGTCAAATGGAATATCCATGAATAATCATTCCGGTTGGTATACTTTTTTGTACATGGACATTTCATCTATTTATTTTTGTTATGATTCAAATTGAACAAACAAAAATACATCAAGTAACGGATAACTGAAATTATTTAAAGTTTCAAATTTAAGATTTAAAGTTTGGGACTCCTTATGTCATACAAACCACACAAAACGTTTTTAAATTTCCTTTAAAAAACTACATTTGTACTTTATATTTTGATCTTTTTCCGATAAAAGATTTTTTTCGGAACCATTTAAAACATTCAATAACAAATCAAAAAAACGACGCAATGAAAAGACGTATCTTTATTAACTTATTACTCGGATTATTTTTCTGTGGATTCATTACCGCACAACCTGCAGAAAGATTGATTAAGGTCAATATTGCCCCACAACATGCCGATTGGTTATATAAAACGGGCGAAACCGTAAAGTTCGATGTTACTATCACTAAAAATGATGTTTTGATGAAAGACATTACGATTACTTACGAGGTTGGCCCAGAAATGATGATCCCGACAAAAAAGGAAACGACCACGCTCAAAGACGGAAAAATAACAATTGATGGGGGCACAATGCGTGTACCCGGATTTTTGAGATGCCGGGTAATAGCAACGTATGATGGTAAAAATTACGATGGTTTGGCTACTGCCGGATTTTCTCCTGAAGCCATTCAACCGACCACCACAGTACCCACCGATTTCAAAGAGTTTTGGGATAACGGCAAAGCCGACTTATCCAAAGTACCGCTTGATGCTCGGGCTACATTACTTCCCGAACGTTGTACGGGCACTGTAGATGTCTATCATGTAAATATACAGGGATATAGAAATTCGCGTGTATATGGAATATTGAGCGTTCCCAAACAACCGGGTAAATACCCAGCCCTTTTGAAAGTTCCTGGCGCCGGAGTACGTCCGTATGGCAGCGACATTGCCAATGCCAACAGGGGTGCTATTGTATTGGAAATTGGAATACATGGGGTTCCTGTAATCATGGAACAATACATTTATGACAATCTTTCCAACGGCGCACTAAGCTCTTATTGGTGGTACGGCATAGATGACAAAGACAAGTCTTATTATAAAAGGGTATATTTGAATTGTGTCCGGGCTGTCGATTATATTTTCAGTTTGCCTGAATTTGACGGTGTTAATCTGGCTGTTGCCGGAGGAAGCCAAGGAGGAGCTTTGTCTATCGTAACTGCTGGGTTGGATAAAAGAATCACCGCATTGGTCGCTGTTTATCCCGCATTGTCAGACTTAACAGGTTATCTAAATGGACGCGCCGGGGGATGGCCGCATTATTTCAGCGAAGCCAATTATAAAGTGAAAGACAACAATAAGGTTGAAACATCCAAATATTATGATGTGGTCAATTTTGCACGCCAATTAACAGCGCCCGGATTCTACACATGGGGATACAACGACGTTACTTGCCCTCCGACATCCATGTTCTCTGCCTACAATGTGATTAAAGCTCCTAAAACCTTATTTTTAGCAGAAGAAACAGGACATTGGACTTATCCCGAACAATGGGAAAAGGGTTGGAATTGGCTTTTTGAGTTATTCAAAAAATAACACCTGAAAACGTATGGTGATCTGATGCGTTTTTTATTCATCGTTCAAGGAGAAGGCCGGGGCCATATGACTCAAGCTATGGCTTTATCCGATATGATTCTTCGTAACGGTCATCAACTTTTGGAGGTACTTGTCGGATGCAGTGAAATGCGGCAAGTACCTCATTTTTTTTCCGAACAAATTCACGCTCCGGTAAGGACTTTTGATAGCCCTAATTTTTTAAAAACTTCGGACAATAAGCATTTCAAGATTTTCCGCAGCATTCTTTATAATTTACGACGAAGAAAGCGAAAAGCATTTTTTCATAGTATGACATTTATCACCGAACGGATTGCAGAAACGAAACCCGACGTAGTGATTAATTTTTACGAATTGCTTGCCGGATTGGCATACCGAAAATATCGCATATCCGTTCCTATGGTTTGCATCGCTCATCAATTCGTTTTTGAACATCCCGAAAATCCATTACGTTTATCCGGGATAACGCATCTTTTGCTACGATATTATACGAAACTCAGCAGTCTGAATGCAGACAAATGTTTGGCCCTTTCATTTGTTCCCATGAATGACGTGCCCAGCAAAAAAATATTTGTAGTTCCTCCCCTACTCCGCCAGCAAGTAATAGACATACATCCCACAAAACAGTCATATCTTTTAGGATATATCCTCAATCATGGTTTCGCTAAGGAAATTATTGAATGGCATTCCAAAAATCCCCATCAAGTAGTACATGTATTTTGGGATCATCCCGATATGCCTGACGATTATACACCACACGCTAACTTAACGTTTCACCCATTAAACGATCACACTTTTCCAGAAATGCTGTCCAATTGCACTGCATTTTTTGGTACGGCAGGATTTGAGTCCGTATGTGAAGCATTGTTTTTGGACAAACCCATATTGATTGTTCCCGCCCATGCCGAACAAGCGTTAAATGCCAAAGATGCCGTAAAAACCGGAAAGGTTATTGCCGCATCCTCATTTGATTTAGATCGATTGGTTCAAGAAACAAATTACCAGAAATTATCCAATGATGACTTTTCCGAATGGGTAAAAAGCTCAGAAACAAAAATTTTATCACTGATTATCAGCAACAAATAGCCTGATTACAAATATTCAACCAAATTTGATTGAACTTTATTCTTTCACTAGTGTTAATATGGTGTAATCAATATCTCTTAACCTATCTGCAAAGGATAGGGGGTAATTGTCAAAAAAAATTGACAATAACTTTTTCATATATAGTAAAATGTTTAGTAATGTGAAAAGGGTCGTTCGTGAGAACCGCCCTTTTTTATTTGATCCAAAAATCGAGCAATAAACGATCTTCTATGTATGCTTGTAAATGATCACCAATACGCACAGGTCCAACTCCTGCCGGAGTTCCGGTAAATATCAAATCTCCGATTTTTAGCGTAAAATACTTTGAAATGTGAGCGATTATTTGGTCTACGGGACAAATCATATCTTTTGTATTGCCTTGCTGTATGGTTTGTCCATTAATATCAAGATGAAAACCAATGTGCTGCATCTCGTCAAATAACGACTTGTCAACAAACTGCCCAATTGGAGCAGAGTTATCAAAAGCTTTGGATATTTCCCAAGGAAGGCCTTTATCCTTGCATTGCCTCTGAAGATCGCGTGCCGTAAAATCTATACCTACCGTTAATTCAGAATAATAACGATGCGCAAAGCGGGGTGCTATATTCTTCCCCAATCGGTTAATTTTTATTACGATCTCGGTTTCGTATTGAATGTCTTGCGAAAAATCGGGATAAAAAAACGGCTTATTATTTAATAATAAAGCTGTATCTGGCTTGGTAAATATAACAGGGTCCGGAGATAACATATCACTCATTTCCCGGATGTGTTCAGAATAGTTCATTCCAATAGCAAAGATCTTCATAAAGAAATTTCAGGTTTAAAATTTAACATTTAAAATTCTGGACATTTGAGATCTCAAATGTCCCATCAAAATTGAAACGGGAAATGATTGTCCAATTGACTCATCCACCGATACACTTTTGTTCCCAATATACGCTGCTGTTCTTCTTTTGACTTTTGCTCCAATTGATTGTAACGGCTTGTATGTCCTGTATAAGCATAATCGGTGTGCCTGCTTTTTACTTGAACCGTAATACATAAAAAAGCAGCCAAAGCAATAACCAGCGATACAAGACGAATGCGAAACCGCACAAAAGAGGCAACAATCAAACCAATAGAATTGAGCAGGAAGCAACAAACAAGTATCAGGAAAATATCATAATTATTCCACCACCAGACATCACCCCATCCGCCAACATATATCGTAAACGGCCAAAACATCCGAACCCCGCCCCATACAGATGCCGGAGTAATGCAATCGCCCAACAAATGTACAAAACTTCCCAAAACAAAGGCAAGGTATATCAAACGGTGTGATCTCCAAAATGTAACCAATGAATATTTTTTCGTAGTGATCCGTTGAAGCCCATAAACTATGCAACCAATGACAAACCCTACGATCAAAGCAGCCACTATGGAATGAAAAAACGCATGGTGCGAATACCAAAATTTGCCGAAGTAAATTTCGTTGCCACTATGTCCCAAATGCAACCATTTACCTATAGTACCATCAAATTTACTCCATAAGCTAACCGCATCTATATCGGGGAAAAAGCCACCCAACGCACCGGATATGATGATGTACATTTTGCGGGAAGCCAACGCAACTTGGGGCACAAAACTTGCCACCACACTGCCAACAGCCAAACCCGAAACGGTATGTGTAAGGATATCCATGCTCCAATTTAAAATTCCAAATTCAAGGTTTCAAGTTTAGACCAAACAGATAATTTTAAATCTTAAATTTTAAATAAAAAATTATTGAAGTAAAAAAGAAAAATCACCAGATGAACTTAATTCACAGGGATCAATACCTTTCTTGAAAATACGTGCGGTTTTGTTTCCAATTAAACGGAGCTTTTTGTCTTCGAGTAAAAGCATTGTACCTTCCCGCAACCCAACAACAAAAACTTCCGGATTGACTTCAATAAATTCCAAGATTCTTTCTTCACGGGTTTCGCCTCCATGGTTTTCAGGATGTGCATCCAAATAATGCGGATTGATTTGAAATGGAATCAAGCCAAGTGTATTAAAATTAAGCGGATCAACAATCGGCATATCATTCGTTGTGCGTAGTGTTGGGCAAGCAACATTGCTTCCCGCACTCCATCCAATATATGGAATGCCTGAATGCACTTTCTGACGAATAGGTTCTATCAATTGGTTTTGATGCAGCATCCGAACCAATTGCCAGGTATTGCCACCACCGATAACAATCGCTTTTGCATCCTGTACCGCTTTTACCAGATCGGCAAACCGGTGAATACTAACCACATGATGCCCCAATTCCGCAAAACGCGATTCGACCCTCGCTTCGTATTCATCATAAGAAAAACGGACAGCGGCATAGGGAATAAAAAGTGCCTCTACGGGATGTTCGCCAAGAAATTCCTTGATTTGCTGTTTGGGATATTCCAAATATGCTTCACCCGGATTGGTAGAGTTACTGATTAATAATAACCTCATCTTTTTAATTCTTGATTTATGATACAAAATAAATGAATGTTTTTGGTATCAGCAATTCAGCAAAAAGGGAAAAATTATACACCCTTCAAATTTATTTTAACTGATCCTAATAAATATACCTTAATACATCGTTTATTTTTCGTTGAATCCCAAAGGTGAAATAATGTTAAAATGCCATCGTCGAAATAAAAAAATATTACTTTTGTTCTGTTTGTTCATACTCCATTGCAAATAAAACAGTCTTTATATTAGGTTATTGTAGCCGTTACGACTATTTTTTTAACTGGATATTTTATTTATTAATTCGTTTCTTGATGGGTTTGAATAAACAGCCGGCAAATGCATTACAAAAAATGAAAATACTGATTTTTATAAAATTGTGCATCCATAATATCAACAATAAAAACAATTAATCAATAGGTAAAATGAAAACCAAACAATTATTACTTTCCATATGCGGCATAGCCTGTTTGTCTGTGCTATTCTCCGGATGTAATTCGGGCGGAGGTTCCGATTATTACACACGAGGCATTGGTGTATATCCGGGCAATCCTGCCGAAGACTTCTCTCCCAATTTGGTTGTAGATAATACAACTTACCGTAATGTGGCCAAGTTAAGGGCTGCTTACCACTCGTCAAGCTACGATTATAATTTGACAGCCCAACTGGTAACTGATGGTATTATTGTTTCCAAAGAACCCGAATTTATCAATGTTTCCACACAAGCGGGCGATTTGAAGAAAAACGAACGGGAATGGTTTTTCGATGGAAAAAGCGATTCGCAATACCGCATGAGCGAAATAACCAGCCTTTTCCTTCAATTGGATTTATATAATTGTAATGTTCCTGTTGATAGCATCAAACTGAAAGGTTCTGTAACATACGATACGAAGAAAGGCAAAGGATATGAAATTTTCTGTTACGGTTCCAATGATGGTAATAAATGGGATATTTTAGGCCAGGAAAAAGGAGCAAGTTATCTCGGAACTGAGCGGCCAGTACCTGTTAGACGCACACCACCACCTGCACCACCTGTTAATCCCAACACCCCTCCCCCTCCTCAACCTTCTTTTACATTTAATTTTCAAGTCCCACAACCAACGAGAATCATCAATCAAGTATTCAAGTTGGATAAACCAGTTAATTATAAATTTTATAAAGTAGAAGTGAAAATGCCGAGCGCTATCAATTGGGCGTTTAGCGATTGGGATTTTTATCAGGGCGGCGAATTATTGATCATGACTCCATCTAAATACTACACAAGTGTATGGATGAGTGCCGGCACTGAGAAAGAATGGGTATATATAGACTTGGGAGCTCCTGCTTCCTTTGATAAAGTCAATCTACATTGGGTGAACAAGGCTGTTCAAGGAAAAATTCAAGTTTCCGACAATGCCGAAACATGGAACGATGTTGCCAATTTGCCCGGTGGTTCAGAAAAATCAGATGCCATTGCATTAAGCCAATCCGCCAAAGGACGTTATGTACGTGTTTTGATGGAAAAATCTGAAAACGGCGGCCGTTATATTTTAAGTGAAATAGAGGTGATGGGTAAAGGCGGATTGGTGGCACAACCCAAAACACAACCCAAAGCTAAAGACAATCAACTATTCTTAAGTGGCGGACAATGGAAAATACAACGCGCAACCAATGTAAATGAAACAGGTGAGGCTATTTCCCAGGAAGGATTTAAAACCGACGACTGGACATGGGCTACTGTACCAGGCACTGTATTGACAAGCTATTGGAATGCAGGAGCTCTGCCTGATCCAAATTATTCAGACAACCAATTACAAGTTTCTGAATCGTTCTTTGTTTCCAATTTCTGGTATCGCGATGAATTCAATGTTCCGTCTGACTTCTCCGGCGGAAAGGTTTTCTTAAATTTCAACGGGATCAACTGGAAAGCCAATATATTTATGAATGGCCAAAAGGTTGGCAGAATTGATGGCGCATTTATGCGTGGAAAATTTGATGTAACCAGCTTGATTAAAACCGGAAAAACAAACGTGGTAGCTGTTGAAATTATCAAAAATGCGCATGTTGGCGCGATTAAGGAACAAACAGCTATGAGTACCGACCAAAATGGTGGTATATTGGGCGCTGATAATCCGACATTTCACGCAACAATCGGCTGGGACTGGATTCCAACCATACGTGGTCGTGATATTGGTATCTGGAATGATGTATTTTTAAGCCATACGGGTTCAGTTACTATTGAAAATCCGTTTGTAAGAACCGAACTTCCGTTACCCGATACCACAAGTGCTAATGTGATTGTCGAAGTGACGTTGAAAAATCACCAAGCTGAGCCTGTTACTGGTAAATTCTCCGGCAAATATGGTAACGCTGCTTTTGAACAAGAAGTATCATTGGGTGCATCCGAAACTAAAATAATTAAATTGGATGCTTCGACCAATCCTTCTTTAAAATTGCAAAATCCTAAATTATGGTGGCCTAAAGGTTATGGAGAACCAAACCTGTACGATGTAACATTAAGTTTTACCGCAAATGGAAAGGTTTCCGATAAGACCAGCTTTAAATCAGGCGTTCGTCAAATGACATTTGATGAAACCAATAATACGTTGAACTTATATGTCAATGGCCGTCGTTTCATTGGATTTGGCGGCAACTGGGGATTCAGTGAATCGAATCTTAATTATCGCGGCCGTGAGTACGATGTAGCAGTGGCGTACCATGCCGATATGAACTTTACAATGATCCGTAACTGGGTAGGGCAAATTGGTGATGAAGAGTTTTTCGAAGCATGCGACC
Source organism: Bacteroidales bacterium (assembly GCA_031549585.1). Classification (GTDB taxonomy): domain Bacteria; phylum Bacteroidota; class Bacteroidia; order Bacteroidales; family UBA4181; genus JAIRLS01. The sequence goes on along the minus strand of JAVBPN010000098.1, from coordinate 7,976 downwards.
GTCATGGTGTAATGGTTTGGCAAGACTTCTGGTTGGCAAACCCTGTAGACGGACCGAATCCATATGATCCTGCTTTGTTCATGACCAATGCCGATGATTTTGTGAAACGCATCCGCAATCACCCGTCTATTGGTATTTATGTGGGTAGGAATGAAGGTAACCCTCCTGCTGTTATTGATACTGCACTGAGAGCCATGTTGCCCAAACTACATCCGGGTATTCATTATATTTCTAATTCAGCCGGCGGCGTAGTGAGCGGTGGCGGCCCTTACAGGGCATTACCTCCACGCGATTATTTCTTGCTGTATGGAAACAATAAATTCCACAGTGAACGTGGTATGCCCAATGTGATGACTTACGAAAGTTTGATACAAACATTCAGCAAAGAAGCTCTTTGGCCACAAAACAGCCAATGGGGATTGCACGATTATACATTGGGTAGCGCTCAATCTGCTGCATCTTTCAATAAAATAATCGAAGACGGTTTCGGGCAACCTCAAAATGCTAAGCAATTCGCAGAATTGGCTCAATGGATCAATTATGACGGATATCGCGCTATTTTCGAAGGGCGTAGCGAGTATCGTCATGGAATGCTCTTGTGGATGAGCCATCCTGCATGGCCGTCGATGGTATGGCAAACCTATGACTATTATTTTGATCCGACTGGAGCTTATTTTGGTTGTAAAAAAGCTTCTGAGCCCCTTCATATCCAATGGAATCCTGCATATAACGATGTCGAAGTAGTAAATTATCATGCAAGAAACCGGAGCGGACTCACAGCCAAAGCACAATTAATCAATATGGACGGTTCTGTACAATGGGAAAAGGAAATGACACTTGACATCAAAGAAGATGCGACAGTCAAATGTTTCAAAATTGAACTTCCTGCAACCTTGTCTGCAGCTTATTTCATCAAACTCACTTTAACTGAGAATGGGAAAGTGGTTTCTGATAATTTCTATTGGAGAGGCCTTGAAGAAGGCAATTATAAGGCTTTAAATCAAATGCCTAAAGTAGCGTTGAATAGCAATACAAGCGTGAAAAAATCAGGCGATGAATGGTTATTGACCACAACTTTGAAAAACGACACGAAGACTCCAGCTTTGATGATTCGTTTGAAAGTAGCAGGGGACAAAGCCGGTGAACGGATACTTCCTGTATTCTACAGCGACAATTATTTCTCGCTGATGCCGGGTGAAACAAAAACCATTACCATGAAGTTATCCAACAGAGATACTCGGGGCGAAAAACCCGGAGTAGAAATCTCAGGATTTAACCTATAAGATTTATCTGAAATACAATGTAAAAGGGAAGCGATTTGAATTGCTTCCCTTTTTACATATTTTAAATTGGCTAAAACCTATCAAGTTCTATTTTACCAAACAAAATCTGCTTCGTATACGGCTATATTATTTTTTGCGTCGGCAACTTGTACCCGTAGCATATGTTTTTTGTTTTTGTCGACTCGCTTTGGATCGAACTCATAACTAATTAAGTTGTTTTTTGCATCGTATTCAAAAAGTATCCACGATCCATCAATCCATCCGTTGTAGGTTCTGATTCCTGATAAATCGTCGGTAATTTTGAAACGGATATTTTTGGCGCCGGTGATGTTTGCATTGTTCTTAATATTGATTGGTACAATACGTGGGGCAATGGTATCAAGAGCAATGGCATAACTGCCAAATTCCCTTAAAGTAGCAACAATAACACCATCTTTATGCGTTCCACCCGCATTGAAATGTTTCCCATTTTCGATGCGTATCAATAAGGCTTTATCCAGGTTATTTTCAGGAACGCTGTCTGCCAATATTTCGACAGAAATAGCTCGATGGATGGGTGTATTTACATTGTGAATACTGTATATTGGGGAATATATTCCCTTGCGCGGCGTTTTATCTACGTTATATTCAAAATTGATATTTTCATACAACGCATTGGCGGGTATTTTGGTTTGAATGTCCGGTTGACTGAATATAAATTCCCTATCGTAATGATGCGTTGTATATGCCTGTGCAATATCTGTTTTTGTCCAAAAATCGGCGAGCATATCTCGATCGATAGGTAAATAAGTAAAAGAAAAATCTAAAATAGAACTATTGCCATGTATATCCCTTACTGTGATTTGAGCGGTATGGTTTGAAGAATCAGGAAACGAAATGATTCCATTACCCGAATGGTTGTACACCGTCAATTGATTGTTTGATTCAACATATAAACGATTAAACCGAATGCGCTTTTCCACATAATAAGAATAATCAATTAAGCTATTCACATACCGGGTATCGTCAAAAGAGAACTTATCCATCCTTTGCGAAAATAATGTCTGGCTGTCCACAGAAAACATGATTTGATAAATGCCGCATCGATTTACCGATCCGTATGATTGATCATACGTGTCAATTCCAAATGCTACATTTCCCTTAACGGTTAGTTTTGTGTTTCCGGCAATACGATATTTTTTTCCTACTTTTTCCACATTTAAGATCAATTTCTCAGCTGATCCGTTCACCGTGCTTCCTTCACCCAAGGGATAAACAGCCAGTTGCCGGATAATGGGTGGGATATTGTCTTTTATGCCAAATCCAAAGAGTAACGGGTTAATAGGTTCCTCGGTCTTCGCATCACGTACTTCAAAATGTAAATGCGGGCCTCCGGAACTTCCTGAATTACCTGATAATCCAACCATCTGTCCACGCTTGATCCTGAAACGAGTAGAGTCGGGATAGAGATCTACCTCGAAACGTTCTTTTTGGTATTGTTGTTCTTTAACATATGCAGTAATTTCTTCGTTAAACTCTTGCAAATGGCCATAAACAGTAGAATATCCATTGGGATGGGTAATGTACAATGCATTTCCGTATCCTCCCGGTTCAACCTTGATACGCGAAACATATCCCCGTTCGCTTGCATAAACTTTGTGCCCGGGAACACCTTGCGTGCGGAAATCGATCCCTGAATGCAGATGATTGGCACGTAATTCGGCAAAAGTTCCTGATAAAAAAGGGGGAATATCTAACGGATTTCGGAAAGTGGTATCTTTAGTTTGGCCATTGGCTGCATGAAGCGCCAATAAAGAGAGAACAATGAAAAATAAACGATACAATTTAGATGAAACTTTAGTTTATGACTTCTTTTTTTTCTTCCGCAAATTTAACTTTTCGCCGGGAGCTGGCTCTGAACCTTGTTCCATACGATTCAAGACATATAAGCGTTTCAGTTTGATACCATACTTTTGAGATACATCATACATGGTTTCACCCGGTTGCACCGTATGCGTATCATTGCCCCGTTCTGCCTTACGCCGTTTGGGTTGCAGATAAACGATCTGTCCTTCCCGTAGGGTTGTATTAGCTGAAGTTTCGTTATATTTTGTCAACTGCCACATCATCATATCCATTTCTTTAGCCAAATCGGCATATGAATCACCTTCTTTAGCCACAATATAATTGGTGCGGTTATTTTCCATAACGGAATAATTATCCAATGAAATAGTAAATTCACCATCAGTTTTTGTTGGCTTTTTCTCTGTAGAAGGCTTGTGGGTTGTTGCGGTGGCCGTATGTGTGTCTGCTTTATTTTCTTTTTCCGGTTCGCTCGTTTTCTTTTTCACCGGAACACCTGTGTCGTATTGGTGCAAATCATACCGTTCTATCAAATTAATCAGCAATTGCGGATAATTTGGATTGGTTGCATACCCAGCTTCCCGAAGGCCCTTTGCCCAATTTTTGTAATCAGTCGATTTGTAATTAAATAAAAAACCATACCGGCTTCGGGTCATCAGAAAATCTGTGTGGTCGAGGTATGATTCTTTTGCACTTTTGTAGTTCCTGAAACACTCTCCGGCTGCATTATCGTCATGGTATATCCGGTCTCCTTCCCAATCGTGGCATTTAATTCCGAAATGGTTGTTGGCTTGTGTGGCTAAACGGCTGTTCCCGTTGGCCGATTCCAGCATTCCTTGAGCCAACGTGATGCTGGCAGGTATACCACTTCGCTTCATTTCCGAAATGGCTAAATCTTTATATATTTCGATGTACTCTTCGGCCGTTATTTTCTGTTGGGCTTGCACAGCCTGAACAATGAGGCAAAAAAACAAGAAAAGAATACCGTAACTTTTATTCATCTGCGTCGGCTGAATTTGAATACAAAAGTAGGCAAACAGGATCAATTTTCCATATTTCACCAAAATTTCATAGATTTAGAAAAAACAAATAAAAATCCGGCTAAAAGAATTTGGACATATTACATTCGATGAAAAAATTACAGCAAACAAAGCTTTATTTGGGTTTGTTTATCAAATAGATAATTTTTATTTTTGCCATATAAAATGATCAGAAGATGCAAACAATCAGTATTGAAATTTTGAATCCCAAAGCCAAAAAACTTTTAAAGGACATGGCTGATTTGAATTTGATCACAATCAAACCTCAGGTGGAATTGAAAGATATATTGAAAAAACTTCGGAATAATGATCGAATTGTACCTTCTTTGGAAGAGATTACTCAGGAAGTTGAAACTGTGAGAAAATCCAGACATGCTAAAAAGTGATCAAATCATTATTGATACTAACTTATGGATTAGCTTCTTATTGACCAGACAATTTGACTTCTTGGATGATTTGCTCAATAACAAAAAAGTTAAGTTGATATTTAGTAAGGAATTGTTGGAAGAATTTGTTGAAGTCAGCCAACGTCCCAAATTAAAAAAGTTTTTTTCATTGGATGATTTGGAGATATTGTTGCAAGTTATTGAAAAACATGCGATTTTTGTTTCCATTACTTCTGAGGTGAAACAGTGCAGGGATGAGAAGGACAACTTTCTCTTGGCATTAGCCAAGGATAGTGGCGCCGATTATTTACTTACAGGAGATAAAGATTTGTTAGCTATTGAAAAATTTGGAAGGACTGAAATTGTTAATATTGCAACATACTATTCAATATATCACGCAGGAAAATAGAGATTTCAGATAAATAGATACAAAAAAAGCTCCTTATAAAGGAGCTTTTTTATGCGATAAACTGTTGTTATGCAACAGTTGACATATGAACGATCAGTTCAAGCACTTTATTTGAATAACCCCATTCATTGTCATACCAAGATACCAATTTCACAAAATTGTTGTTCAGTGAAATACCAGCTTTGGCATCAAAAATAGATGTGCGGGCATCGCCAATGAAATCACTTGATACTACTTCGTCTTCGGTATATCCTAAAATACCTTTCAATTCGTTTTCAGATGCTTTTTTCAAAGCGGCTTTGATTTCGTCGTAAGAAGCGCCTTTTTCCAAACGGCAAGTCAGGTCAACTACAGAAACGTCCAGAGTAGGAACGCGGAAAGCCATACCGGTCAATTTGCCATTCAAAGCAGGAATTACTTTACCTACAGCTTTTGCAGCGCCTGTTGAAGAAGGAATGATATTGCCAGCAGCAGCGCGACCACCTCTCCAGTCTTTTGCAGAAGGAGCGTCAACAGTCTTTTGAGTGTTGGTGGTAGCATGTACGGTAGTCATCAAACCTTCGATAATACCAAAATTATCATTGATTACCTTAGCTAAAGGAGCCAAACAGTTGGTGGTACAAGATGCATTGGAAACGATTGTTTCGCCTTTGTATGCTTTGTCGTTTACACCCATTACAAACATCGGGGTATCATCTTTTGAAGGAGCCGACAACACAACGCGTTTTGCACCTGCATTGATGTGGCCTTGAGCAGTTTCTTTGGTTAAGAACAAACCAGTTGATTCTACTACGTATTCTGCGCCTACGTCTTTCCATTTCAAATCTGCAGGATTTTTTTCTGCTGTAACGCGGATTACTTGTCCGTTAACAACCAATTTGCCATCTTTTACATCGACCGTACCTTTGAATTGACCATGTACTGTATCGTAGCGAAGCATATAAGCCATATAATCAACGTCAATCAAGTCGTTGATCCCTACAATTTCGATATCGTTTCTTTGCATAGCAGCACGGAAAACCAAACGTCCGATGCGGCCAAACCCGTTAATACCAACTTTAATCTTTGCCATGTTATTATAGATTGATTATTATAAATATGATTATTTTTTTCGCGCACAAAATTAGTGATTATTTCATTACGATGACTAAAATATTTTGTGTTGCCTTCAATGTAAATCAGAAATATTTTCAATAAAAAATCAACGCTACTACCTAATTATCCCAATGAAAAGAATATTGATTGTTGAAAACTTGGATTTAAAATAAACAAAATTGCGCCCCCCTTGTTCGTCTTACCCCAAAATAATGCGGGATTCATTTTTAAAGGTTGTTTTTCATTTTAATCTATTGTACACTTTAAAGCCATTTCTAAAGCGATATTTGTTTAATCTTTTCTAATCAAATATTTATTACACTCGTTCAACAATCAGATAATTAGGATGTTTTATCGAATATGAATAATATTTAAGATATTCAATAGAACAATTTTAAAAATGCCGATTTCGGAATTTAGTCTGTTATCCCTTTTCAATAAATGATTTTCAGAAATATTTTTTCAAAAAAAATTGCAAAACTGTTTGCATATTCAAATTTTGTTTTTACGTTTGTAAAGTTTTACATGAAACATTGTTCTAAATTGTTTAATCGACGCTGAAGGGACGTCTAATTGATTGATTTTCCCCTTATTGTAAAAAGGACAGGAGAAAAAGAGAGTGCAGTTTTAAAAAATTACACAAATCGTATTTTAAGGTTTGATTGGAATTTTTTAAAGCTATGAATTGATATTTGGAATTTACTATTCCATCCATCGTTCAATAAGGTTTTTGATTGGCTTAGTCCGTCAAGTGTGTTTTCTATGCTTGTACTGGATGAAGCAGGCAAATAATGTTGGCTGTGGTGTTCGTTCACTATATGCACATAATTTGATCATTTATGATAAAACATCTACTCAAAACTCTTGTCTATCTGTTCATCGGCCTTTGGTTGTTGGATGTAACTACGTTATCCGCACAAACCGAAGAGCAGAAAATGATGCAACAAAGCGCCGGGCAAACTGCTGCGCGTGCCGACCGTTTTGCCCGTCAATGCGATCGCCGTACCGTCAAAGCAGAACGCCGTATGGCCCGTTATGAGAAGAAACTGCAACGCAAAGCCAGCAAATCACCTACTCCTCCTCAAGTTCCCGACCGGGAAACTGTCGTAAAAAAATCCGGCGATATTTCCAACGAACCCATGATGGATTCGCTACAGACCGTTTACAAGTTTGCCGAAGCCAACGACTTATTACCAGCCAAACAATCCATCAATATACCTTCCGCCAATAATCCTTCCGGCCCTTCCATGCCGGGTGTGCCACAAAGCCAAGCCACTAATGATGCATCGGCATCCATATCAAAAGCCAAGGATCGGATTAACCTCACCCAACAAACCAAAGCCCAAATGCAAGCACGCAAGGAACAACTGCACGAAGCCTATGGGGATAAAAAACAATATGCCCGCCTGTTGGAAAAAGTAGATAAGGAAAACTATTATTATGTAGCGCAAATTAACACCTATAGAAAAGCTTTGAAAAAGCCGTCGGGAGTAGAAACTATTGCTATGGATATTGCCAAGAAAGACCCGCGTTGGAGTGATTTTTTAGCTACACTGCCTTCCAGGAAACAAGACCCCGAAAAGATGCAACCCAAGCAACTGGCCAAACAAATGATGCAAAGCCAAGCTTCGGCTGTTGACCCCGATGCGATGAAACTGATCACCGATGCCAAGCAACAAAGTTCCGGGATACTGGACAACATGATGGGTAGCGAAGCTGGTAGTGCTGTAGATAATGCTGCACAAATGCCTTCCTTCAAACCCGACCCATATAAAACAGCCGGGTTTTGGGATCATTTTGATGTAGGTTTCGATATGGCTTTTGAAAGGCAAAGTTATAAGTTACCCTCATCGGGTACGGTAGGATTGCAATTGTTGTATCACATCACCGATCATTTGGGTGTGGGGGTATTGGGCAATTA
>JAVBPN010000286.1:0-4489 GCA_031549585.1 Bacteroidales bacterium | reverse complement strand
CCAACAATACCATATCATATTTATGGATTCAAGCCGTGGCCAATCAGGATGGTGTTGTACAACAGTACGCTGTCCCTAATTATCTAACAGGAAGAAGGTTCAACATAAAACTAACTTTTTCGTTCTAATATCAGACAAGATCACTAAAAACGACTGTTTTATATCTTCTACAACGCTTAATACAAAGAATAAAATCGTTGATTTTTGGCGTAAAATCAAGCCATTGGCACTATTTTTGATTTTCTATTAAATGACACTTTATTCTTCAATTAAAATATAAAAATTATGAAATATACAAGAATATTATTGTTTTCGCTTTTTGTATTGTCGGTTTTTACTGCATGTAGTGACGATCAAGGACATTCTACAAATGATCTGTATGAAAGCATTGCTACAGTGGAAAATCCAGATCAAAGTTCAACCTTTTTTTTTCGTTTGGACAACGGAACCTTAATGTGGACAGCCGCAACAGACCTTCCTTACTACTATCCTGAAGATGGCCAAAGGATATTGGCTTATTATTTTGAATTGTCTGATAGAAATGCAGATGTATCTTATGACCATGATGTTAAATTGATAGATGTGTATGAAATTCTGACCAAAGGCATACTCGAAATTACACCTGAAACACAAGATAGCATTGGTAATGATCCAATCACTATACAGCATATGTGGATCGGCAGCGATTTTCTGAATGCCGAGTTTACATATTACGGGCAAAACCAGACACATTACATCAACTTAGTACACGATGCGTCAAAATCTTACAATGACGGAAAAATTCACCTGGAATTCCGGCATAATGCCAACCATGATATACCAACCTCTGACGGTTGGGGGCTTGTTTCGTTTGATTTAAAATCTCTTCAAACAAGCAGTGAATCTCTGGATTTAGTGATTCATACCAACGAATATGGTGAAACAGATGAAAAAACATATGAATTCACCTATATGTTTGGCACGCCAAATACAACATCAACAAGCTTTCCATCAACCAATGTAACCAAAGGAAATATTCAGTAACATCTTTCAAATTTGGTATAATCAAGATTAATCTTTAAAGTATTATTGATTAATAATCAGATCCATACAACAATAAAGCCACTTAACTAAGTGGCTTTATTGTTGTATGGGATTGAAAAATTTCATCTCCCAAATAACGATTTTTAATTAAATAATCTGGAGCCACTCATGGGATTCGAACCCACGACCTACGCATTACGAATGCGTTGCTCTACCAGCTGAGCTAAAGTGGCGTTTTTGACCGTGCAAAAATAGATATTTTATCCTAAAATGGATACACGGAACGCCGAGTTTTTATAATTTCGCATAATTTTTGATTGAATTAAAACATGCCTGTAAATATACCTGATAATCTGCCTGCCATTGATGTGCTTCGCGAAGAAAATATCTTCGTGATGACTGAAAGTCGTGCCATTCACCAAGATATACGGCCTTTGCGCATCTTGATCTTGAATTTGATGCCAATAAAAATCACGACTGAAACACATTTGTTGCGGATGCTATCTAACTCGCCGTTGCAAGCAGAAATTACACTGCTGAACACGTTGAGCCATACATCGAAGAATACGCCCGCAGAACACTTATCAACCTTCTATCAGACGTTTGATCAAGTAAAACATAAAAAGTTCGACGGATTGATTATTACGGGAGCTCCGGTAGAACTTCTTGAATACAAAGAAGTCGATTATTGGGCAGAGTTGACCGAGATTATGGATTGGGCAGACCAACAGGTTACGTCGGTATTCTATATTTGCTGGGCAGCACAGGCCGGATTATATTACCATTATGGTATTCCTAAATATCCATTGTCACAAAAAATGTTTGGAATCTTCCCTCACTATCTGAATAATTCCAAAGCACCCATTGTACGTGGGTTTGATGATGAATTCATGGTTCCACATTCTCGCCATACCGAAATACGGCGCGAGGATATAGAAAATGTGCCACAATTGGAAATTGTGGCAGAATCGCCGCAAGCAGGTGTGTATCTGGTGCGGGATGTCAGCAACCGGCGCATATTTGTTACCGGACACTCTGAATATGACGCTTTTACATTGAAAGAAGAATACGAACGGGATTTAGCCAAAGGATCAGATATCAAAATACCTCAAAACTACTTTCCTGAAAACGATCCGTCAAAAGACCCATTGATGAGATGGAAAAGCCACGCATGCTTACTTTTCACCAATTGGCTTAATTATTACGTTTATCAGGAAACTCCTTATAACATTGACGATTAAGCAATGATCTTTGAACGGGTGACTTTATCGGATTTAGATGATGTAGCACAAGAATTTTTGCGACAAACTGGCAAACACAAACATTTTGCTTTTCATGGCGCTATGGGAGCAGGAAAAACTACGTTTATTAAGGCGCTATGCAAGGTTTTAGGAGTAACAGAAACAGTAACCAGCCCCACTTTTGCATTAGTAAATGAATACAACATCAACCAACAAAAAAGGGTGTATCATTTTGATTTTTACCGAATTAACAAACCGGAAGAAGTTTTTGATTTTGGATGTGAAGAATACTTTGCATCGGGAAATTATTGCTTTGTGGAATGGCCCCAAAAAGCAGAAATTATTTTACCGGAAGATACTATGAACATATTGGTCGAAGAAACCGAAGATGGATTCAGAAGGATCTCATCGTTTTGATAACAATTTACTCATTTACAATTTATTGTTCAATAAACGATAAGATATGATTTAATGTGATTTGTTGTTGCTCTTGCCGGGTTATATCTGCTCTATGATCCCCTATTTGAAAGCCATAAAAACCAAATTGTGCATGATTGGCTCCTTCAATCAAAACATATTGCGTATCAGAAGGTAGCTTTGATTTATTCTTATTCACTTCGTCCATGCTAGCAACCCCATCCTTTGAACCATAGATTTTCATTATTGGAGTCTTTACGTCTGAAAGATCAATATCTCTGGGGTGCGTTGTTGCCATCAAAATAAGCTTATCGATTAAGCCCGGATTTTCATATACAAATTGTGCTGCCATCTTTGCCCCTTGCGAATGTCCAGCCAGAATATATTGCTTGGTTGTATCAGCAAATAAATTCAATTCCTTGGGTCTATTATAACCCTTAGTTGCAAGCCGCCAAGGCATTTTTATAAGAATAGCTTTACATCCATTCTCCGACAATGTTCTACAAAGAGGAGCATAAGCTTTAGGATCGACCAATGCTCCCGGATAAAAAATAACAACATAGTGATATTCGTATGTGGGAATAAATGAATAAAAGTCTTTTTCTTCAACAACTTTTACAATCAAACTATTTTCAAAAATCACTTTGTCAATATCTTTAGATTGATATGAATACAATAACCAACCGATAAAACTTATACCCAGAATCATCCAAATGGTACGAAGTATTTTTCGCCACGACCACCGTTTCTTTAAATCTCTCATTTTGTGCTACAATTAGTTATACAAACATAATCATCTTTATAGTACAAAATCATAATTATATATCATTTTAATACAAATATTATAATTATTTTTTTTTCTATTAATAACAAATAAAAATGGATATTTCGTTTGAGTATCCACAAAAGTTTCAGTATATTTGTAGCATATCACAGATGAGAAAAAATATTATTGTAATAATACGTTTTAGTAAACAAAATATTTCTCATTGTGCATTGATTTTTTATATTTATTATCAATTAATCACCAACGAAACCATTAAAAATGTTTTTATTAGGATACGACATAGGTAGCTCTTCCGTAAAAGCGTGTTTGGTAGATGCCAACACAGGAAAAATTATTGCTTCTGATTTTTTTCCGAAAACGGAAATGAAAATTCATGCGGCAAAGCCCGGTTGGGCAGAACAAGATCCTGCCATGTGGTGGGAAAATTTAAAATTGGCGCATCAATCAGTCATGAAACAGTCGGGAATCAAAGGAGAAGATATTAAAGCCATCGGTATTTCGTGGCAAATGCATGGCTTGGTATTGGTGGATAAAAACCAACAAGTATTACGACCGGCCATTATTTGGTGTGATAGCCGGGCTGTTCCTTATGGAGAAAAAGCATTCAACGCCATAGGAAAAGAAGAATGTCTTTCACATCTGTTAAACTCTCCCGGAAATTTCACTGCAGCAAAACTAGCATGGGTAAAAGAAAATGAACCTCAAGTATATGCTCGCATTGATAAATTCATGCTTCCGGGCGACTATATCGGAATGAAACTTACCGGTGACGCGGTTGTCACCGTTGAAGGATTATCCGAAGGGATTTTTTGGGATTTCAAAACCAACAGCCTATCGGCTGAAGTGATGGATTATTTTGGTTTTGATCGTTCATTTGTTCCCAAGATTAAACCGACATTTGGTATACAAGGAATAGTATCAGCAGAAGCAGCAAAAGAATTGGGATTGAAAGAAGGAACACCTGTATCTTATCGTGCAGGTGATCAACCCAATAATGCACTTTCACTAAATGTATTTAATC
>JAVBPN010000167.1:0-11277 GCA_031549585.1 Bacteroidales bacterium | reverse complement strand
TGTTGGATTGAAGCAACGTTTCAGCCGATGCGATGCTTTTATCATAAAAAACACGGTTAACCCATATGGCGAGGATTATGGCGAGCATACAGGCGATAGCTACGAAAATAAGGTAACGCACCGGATATAGATATATGTCATAATGATGAATACTTTTGACCAACAAAGGGAAAAGCGTGGCCACTAATAATGGCAATACAATGAATTCAATTTTTCTGAATCGAAGCATTCTTTTTTTCTGAATTGCTAATTCTTTTTGCACTTTTACTATTGATTCATCATAACCGCATAATCTGCTGAGTCCGGATAATCTCAACATCGAAAAGATAAGGTACATGGACATAACACAAACAGATATAATCCCACATGCGGCATACCAGAAGACATGAATGTGCATAGATGTGAAATAAACCAAAAAGGGAATGCACAAGAAGCCAAGTATGACAGAAGATATTTCGTAATATATCAATTTGCGAAATTCTCTATTGGTACGATTTAACTTCATTTGCCGGAGAATCTGTTCGTTGATTTTCAGATGATCCTCCAACTGCTTATCGTGGTGTTGCCACAAGGATTTCAGTTCATCAAGCTCCATTTTCAATTCTTAGTTTTAATTTTTGATTGAAGAATTGTAAACCATTCTTTGAAATGGTCGACCATGTCTTTGGCCTTGAATGTGGAAAGATATTTCCTGTTTCTGATATAATACAACAAGAATAATATCACAAAACAGTCTATATATAAATCTTTTAGGTCGAAGACAAACAAAGGTTTCAAATAAATGTAGTCAAGACAACCATTCCAACATATGGTACCTATGAATCCGCTCATTAATCCAGCTAAGCTAAATATGAACGCAATATTCAATATTTTGGCGTTACCCGATATGGCTCTCATCCAGTCGTAGAGAAGAATGAAAATTATTGCCACAAAGCAAAACAGGATGATGTGCGTCCAGAAACCCATCCCAAGATGGAATAAGCTGTTGATCCACGAATAGTGATGATTGAAGGTTGGTTTGAAATAAAATAAGGGCGGGATTATTTCGAAGTTTACATCCAAAAAATAATGATGGATCACTATTTTAATGACCTGATCAATAATGAAAAGACATATTGCGGATAATATAACTGTTCTTGTTTTCATAAAGCCATATTTTCAGATTTTGTCATTAGGAGTCATCAATTTTTTGAGCCGTTGCTTGAGGCGATTGATTTTGGTCGCCACATTGGTAACTGTGATACCGAGCACTTTTGCGATTTCTTCGTAAGAATTATCGTCCAAATAAAGAAGCAGAAGCGCTCGATCTAATTCTGCAAAATCATTCATTATACGGTAAAGCAATCCAATCTGCTCTTCCAGCTCGTTGTCTTCATGTGTTACAGCCAATTGAAAAACCGTTTGGTCCACGTCCACATGATTTGTATGGTGCTTTTTTTCGCGACGATAGCACGAGATAGCAGTATTCAGCGCAATTCGATAAATCCAAGTACTTGGTTGGTAGTTATTATTGTATTTCGGAAAAGCGATCCACAGCTGTGCCAATATCTCCTGCTCCACATCTTTAATTTGATCGTTATTGCGGCAATATACCCGGCAGATCTTATAAACCAACTTCCGGTGACCGTTGATAAATGCCACAAACTCTTTATTGATATTTTCAGGAGCCATTTACTAGGATAACATTTACGCGAAGTTATTCTTTATTGTATTATTCGCAGAAAATGGTCAAAAATCACAAACAATGACAAATAAAAACCCATAGTGCATTTGGAGAAAATTTCTAAGAGGTTGTCTAAATTTTGAATTCAAAAAAGTTTATGGATTACTTCGTCCTCGTTCCTCGTCCTCGTAATGACGTCAATATTACGTCATTGCGAGGCAGTAGCCGAAGCAATCTTTTTATATTTGACACTTTTGCAAATCGTTAATAATTAAACATAAATGTCATTTTTAGACAACCTCTAAATTGTAATTCGGCTAAAGCCTTAATAATATTTCATTTATCATCCGTTGAATGAATCCAACGGCAATGAATTTGATGATTTTCATTGCCGTCCAGCTTTAGCTGACGGTTACAAGTTTGATTCATTATAAGGGCTTTAGCCAAAATAACATCTTGAAAATATTTTCTAAATACACTACCGATTAATTCCATGTTTTGTTAAATCTTTAACAAGATAAATTTCTTAAAAAATCATAAACTTTTACCGAAGAGTAGATGTAAAACTTTAAACGAGTTATTTTTGTATTTCAACGAATTATATTTAGTCAAATAACTTTTTAAACAATAAATAAGAATAATATCTCATAAGTAATGAATTTGATCAGCAATGAGTTTTTTGTCGGCGAGCGGCCTTTTTTTGCTACCGACAACATCCGGCTTGAAAATGTGAAATTTTTTCCCGGAGAATCCGCTCTGAAAGAGTGCAACAATGTAGAAGCGTACAATTGTGAGTTTATGTGCAAATATCCGTTTTGGCACAACGACCATGTAACCATCGAAAAATCGCTTTTTACCGTGTATAGTAGGGCTGCTATTTGGTACTCAAAAAATATCCGGATGATCAATACTGTGGTTGATGCTCCGAAAATGTTCAGGGCATGCAATCATGTATATCTTGAAAACACAAAACTGATGTGTGCCGCCGAATGTGGTTGGAATTGCCATCATGTGGAAATGGTCAATTGTGAAGTTCGTGGCGGCGATTATTTATTTATGGGCGGTTCCCACATCAGGCTTGAAAACCTTAAACTACAAGGAAATTATTCATTTCAGGATGCCAAAAATTGCGAAATCTATAATTCGCATTTCGATTCCAAGGATGCTTTTTGGAATTCGGAAAATATAACCGTCTATAATACGGTTCTTGATGGCGAATACCTTGGCTGGCATTCTAAAAACCTGCGGTTGGTCAATTGTACCATATACGGTACGCAACCGTTGTGTTACGCTACCGATTTGGTGATGGAAAATTGTATCATGGTTGATACGGATCTTTGTTTCGAATATACCACATTGCAAGCCGAGATCAATAGCGATATCCCGAGTGTGAAAAATCCGAAAGGCGGCAGTATTAAAGCCCAAAGTATTGGCGAAATCATTATTGACGAGCATTGTAAAAATCCCGGCGCTTGCCAGATTGCAGTGGAAAAAGAGATGAGTCCGGCGATATGAGTGGTGAATAATGAATTTGAGTATTGAAATTTAGAACATTAAATCTTAAATTTGAAACTTTAAATCATTTGATCAACTCATAATTTGCATTCAATCATGATAAATTTTGATGAAATTGTTCCGCGGCGGCATAGTAATTCTTATAAATGGGATTCGGCCGACGATGATGCTGTTTTACCGATGTGGATTGCCGATATGGATTTCAAAACAGCTCCGCCGGTGATTGAAGCGCTTATCAGAAGAGCGAAACATGGAATATTTGGCTATACCAAAGTGCCAGATGCTTATTATGATGCCGTTATTGGTTGGTTTGGAAGAAGACATCAGTTTACAGTCCGCAAAGAATGGATTCTTTATACAACGGGTGTTGTCCCGGCGCTTTCTGCTATAATTAAGGCTTTGACTGTTCCGGGTGACAAAGTGATCGTACAGTCTCCTGTGTATAATTGCTTCTATTCTTCCATCCGCAACAATGAGTGCGAAACGGTTTCCAACGATCTTATATATGAAAATGGAAGCTATACCATTGATTTTGCCGGTTTGGAAAAAATTGCTGCCGATCCTAAAGCAAAACTACTTTTGCTTTGCAATCCTCATAATCCTGCCGGAAGGGTATGGACAAAAGATGAGCTTACTGAAATTGGCAACATCTGTATTCGCAACGGTGTGACTGTCGTTTCCGACGAAATACATTGCGATTTGGTATATCCCGGTTATCGCCATATTCCTTTTGCTTCCCTTAGCGAGGAATTTCTATTACATTCGGTTACATGTTCCGCTCCCAGTAAAACCTTTAATTTGGCGGGATTGCAGGCAGCGAATATATTTGCTGCTGATGCTGAAGTAAAAAAGCGTATTGACAAGGCACTAAACATAAATGAAGTTTGCGAAATCAACCCTTTTGGCGTAGAAGGATTAATTGCAGCCTATAACGAAGGTGAAGATTGGCTGGAGCAATTATTGGTATATCTTTATGATAATTATTTGTTTCTGAAAGATTTCTTTACTACCCATTTGCCACAATTAAAGGTATTGCCTCTTCAGGCAACATATTTGGTCTGGGTTGATTGTTCTGTCTTGAAAAAGACGTCTGAAGAGTTGGTAAAAATATTGCTTGAGCAGGAAAAACTATGGCTCAATGAGGGAACAATGTATGGTGCTAATGGCGCAAATTTCTTACGTATCAACATTGCTTGCCCAAGAGCATTGCTTCAGGATGGACTCAACCGGATGAAACATGCCATTAATGCGTAGGTTTGACCAACAGACGATTCGTATCATTATCGCCTACTTCTTCATCTATGTTGTATGGGGGTCTACTTACTTTTTCATCGGCGTTGCTTTAAAGGGCTTCCCGCCGTTTTTACTTGGTGCAATCCGGTTCACCATTGCTGGTTTATTGCTTTTAGCTTGGTGTATTTATAAAGGAGAGCCTGTATTTCGCAAAAATTTAATTAAAAAATCCGCTATAAGCGGTATTGTACTCCTCTTTATTGATATGGCGGTAGTGATGTTGGCGCAACAATACCTTAGCAGTAGCCTTGTTGCGATCATTGCCGCATCAACGGAAATATGGATATTATTGTTGGATGCTCCGATGTGGAAGACCAACTTTCGTAGATGGACGTTTATTGTTGGTATTCCTATTGGATTTGCAGGAGTGATTATGTTATTTCTCGAACAATTGCAAATGCAGGATCAATCCAATCCGCATAGTGAATATGGTGTTATTTTGCTGATATTTGGCTGTATATCGTGGGCTTTGGGTTCATTATATGCTAAATATCGTTCATCGGCTGCCGAAGAACAAAATGCGTTTGCGGGAACTGCATGGCAAATGCTTGCTGCGAGCGCTATGTTTTGGTTATGTACTCTTTTTAATGGAGATATCGGGAGTACCGATTTTGCTCAAGTTCCCACTTCTGCATGGTTATCATTGGCCTACCTAATTACATTCGGATCAATTCTTGCCTATTCAAGTTATGTATGGTTATTGAAAGTCCGTCCTGCCGCTGAGGTTGGGACTCATGCTTATGTAAATCCGGTGATTGCGGTTTTTATGGGCAGGACATTTGGCCGCGAAAACATTACGTTTACCCAAATAGCCGGGATGGTTACTATTTTATTTAGTGTGATGTTGATCAACCGGAAGAAGAAAAATAAGGTTATAGAATGAGGAAATTGTTTTAAAAAGCAAAAAATTCATAAGTTTACTAACGATGCTTTGAGTCTTCAAAAATTACATTGCTTTTGCATATCTTTCATCCATTGGTATTGGTATAATAATTGTAAGTTTGCAAAATGTTTTATCTGATAGGATTTTAGTCATCTAAAATCAATAAAACTCTTTTAACAGTATATTGAACCCAATGAAAATTTTAGTAGTCGGCGCAGGGAATATGGGCGCATGGTTTGTTGAATCGCTTTGCTTGGAACATGATGTGGCGGTATTTGATACCGATAAACACCGGTTGCGGTATTTCTTCAATACGCATCGCTTTGTCAGCTTTGATCAGATCGGTGCATTTGCTCCCGAATTGGTGATTAATGCGGTCAGTTTACAAAATACGATCAAAGCATTTAACGATCTGTTGCCTTATTTGCCCGATAATTGTATTATATCCGATATTACTTCCGTGAAAAATGGATTGCACGAATATTATCAAAGCGTAGGGAGGCGTTTTGTGTCTACACATCCCATGTTTGGGCCTACATTTGCAAGTTTGAAAGAACTGAGCACCCAGAGCGCCGTTATTATTGCCGAAAGCGATGAACAAGGGAAACAGTTTTTCCACGACTTTTACCAATCCTTGCATCTAAACATATATGAATATAGCTTTGCCCAGCATGATGAAACAATGGCGTATTCATTATCGATTCCGTTTGCTTCAACCATGATATTTGCTGCTTGTATGAAGCATCAGGAAGCGCCCGGTACAACATTCAAAAAACACCAAGCTATTGCCGAAGGCTTGCTGTCGGAAAATGATTATCTGCTGAGCGAAATCCTTTTGAATCCTCAAACCTTGCCGCAAATTGAAAATATACAGGAGAAACTTACCGGATTAATTCAAATGATCCGGAAAAAGGATACGAAGGCCTTACATCGTTTTGTCAAAGAATTGCGTCAAAATATAGGTAAGTAAGTAATTGAATATTGATAATCGAATATTGAATATTAGTTTGAATTTCATTGAATCAACATAAAGCCAATATCCGAGAACGTCGATTATTTGAGCATGAGTAAATAAAATGTCGTATATAGAAATACAAACCACGCAGAATATTAGTTTGGAATACGAAACGGCCAGCATTGGAGAGCGGTTTGTCGCTATATTGCTGGACTGGGCTTTGTTATTCGCCTGGGTCATTCTGTGGATGGTCATCATTGGTAGGCTCAATGTGGGCTATTCTGTTCTGATGATTGTCATTATCGGTTTTCCTTTGGTCTTTTATTTCCTGCTGTGTGAGTTGATGTTCAACGGACAAAGTGTTGGAAAACGGGTGATGTCAATTCGTGTGGCCAAACCGGATGGGACGGCTCCGTCTTTTGGCGATTATTTTTTGCGGTGGATATTTCGTTTGATTGATGGGGGAATTACCGGAGGAAGTGTGGCGCTTCTGTCTATGATATGTACACCTAAATGCCAACGGTTGGGCGATTTGGCTGCTAAAACGTGTGTTATAAGAACGAAAAAAACTGTGCAACTAAGAAAGATATCACAAATTCAAAACGATTACCAGGTAGTTTTTGATACGGCATTACAGCTTAGTGACCGGGATGTCGCGTTGATTGCGGAAATTATACATAATCCCAATACAGCTTATAATGTACAGGGATTGCAGTTATTGGCCCAGAAAGTGAAAGAGATAACCAATACGCAATCTAACCTGTCCAATTATCTTTATCTGAAAACCATGTTGGCAGATTATAACTATTTGGCGGGGAAGTTGTAAGATGGATGAATATTATTGTGTACTTTTGTGATGAGTGACACAAAGCAGGATTTAATGAAAAAGAAAATCAAATGGGTCATATGTTTGACAAGCGGCATTCTGTTGTTTTTTTCGGCGTGCGATTCGTCTAAGAAAACACCGGTATCTAAAGCCAACACCCCGGTTTTGTATAATCCGGCAACCAGTTCCCTGCATCCGCAATTGGGCGTTTTCCACATTTCGGATGTTGAATCGCAGTTAAATATAATGCTTACAACAAATGAACTGCTGGTCAATCAGGCGAATCCCGATCGTGTTTCTATGGCAAATATCAAAATACACTACCAACTTTTTGATTGTACGGAAATAGAAAACAATAAAATCGTTGCGGATAGCGCTACCTATGTTAATTTCGTCGAAATCAAGCCGCAGCAAACCATCATCGTTTTTCCGATTCTTTTTCCTGCAAACAATGGTCGCCGGTACATGATGTCTATTCAAACGACAGATGTATTGAGGCACAATACAATCAAGCAGTTTCTTACAGTTGATAAAACAGATATTTATTCTGCCCAGAATTTTAAATTGTTTGTGCCCAACGGGCCGCCAATTCTTGAAAAGACCATTCATGCAAATAGTATCTTTCGTATTCTATATCAGCGGAAACTCGTTGATAGCTTATACATAAAATACACGTCAATTTCGCAACCCATAGCGACTTCGCCTGTTTCGGTAGGGCCGGTTCCCGAATTGAACCTAAAAGCGGACAGTGTTTGGGTGCAGGCATATACTCCGAATACTTCATTTATGATGCCATACGAGGGATTGTATTTTATTCAGACAGATACGACGCAACAAGATGGGCTGCTCTTGGCGAATTTTGGTGCAAATTTTCCCAGAGAAAACCGGACGAGCAAATTGGTGGAACCCATACAATATTTGGTTACGGCTGCCGAGTATAGAAAGTTGAGTGAAGAAAGCAACTCCAAAAAGATGATGGATAACTTTTGGCTCTCTACTACAGGTAGTACGGATAAATCGCGTATGTTGATCCGTGTTTTCTACACACGTATGACCTACGCCAATCAGTTTTTTACGGATTATGAAGAAGGTTGGAAAACCGACCGGGGCATGATATATATGATATATGGGTTACCGGATCGCGTATTGAAGGGGTCTGATGCGGAAACATGGGAATATACGCTCAAGCAAAATGCCAACCCGCTTACGTTTGTTTTTACTAAGAAGACATCTCCATATAGCGATAACCATTTTGTATTGCAACGAGGTAGCCCTCAGACTACTTATTGGCAACAAGCTATTAGTTCGTGGAGAAAAGGAAGTATATTCAGTGTAAAAGATCTGGAATGAATCAACAAATGATATTTGGGGTACACCCCGTGATGGAAGCTATTGACGCTGGGCGTGAGATCAGCAAAGTTTTATTACGTAAAGGGATTGAGAACGATTCGATCAAGAATTTGCGGGAGATGCTGCGAAAGCACGATGTTCCGTTGCAGGTTGTTCCGGTTGAAAAACTAAACCGGTTGACACGCAAAAATCACCAAGGAGTTATTGCGTTTGTTTCGCCTGTTGAATATGTACATGTGGAAAATCTTATTCCCCATTTGTTTGAATTGGGAGAGAACCCGTTTATTGTGATATGTGAAGGAGTGACAGATACCCGTAATATTGGCGCTATTGCCCGCTCGGCTGAATGTGCCGGAGCGCAAGCCATTTTATTCCCTTCTAAAGGGTCGGCTATGATTAGCGCTGATGCCGTCAAAACTTCGGCGGGTGCGCTTAACCACATTGCTGTATGCAGAACCGAAAATCTACCCAAAACCATTTTGTTTCTGAAAAATAGCGGATTGAAGGTCATTGCTGCAACCGAAAAAGCAAAGGAAACATACTATGAAGCAGATTTTAAAGGGCCGGTTGCTTTGTTGCTGGGGTCTGAAGAAACAGGCATATCTTCTGAGTGTCTTAGATTAGCTGACATCATTGTAAAAATACCTGTTCGAGGGCAAATTTCTTCGCTCAATGTGTCTGCTGCGGCCTCTGTGCTTATATACGAAAAGGTCAGACAAGAAATATTGGGATGAAAAGCTAAGTTTCGATATTGATTTTATATTCAATAAGATCAATGGATAAATTGTGTTTATATTTTTTGTTTTGCGGCATTTTTTTTGTATTCCCCGAAACGCATTTTTTTGAGATATAATCGGCTTTTGGTGAACCAATCGCTTTTTGTTTTGTTTAATTATCGTAAATGTAAAAGAATATTTATACTTTTACATGGAAAAACCTTTAAATTTATAGATATGAAAATAGTAGGAAAATTTTTGATTTTGTTGATGTTGGCAGTTCCTTTTGTAGGATGTAGTGATGATGATGACGATGGTGATGACTATGCTGCTATTATTGCAGGCACATATAAAGGTGATTTATATGCTTCTGACGATTTGCAGAATCCGTATATGACGGATGTGACCATTACTTTGACGCGTACTGGTAATAATGTCGCAACTTTGAGCACAACGCTGACCGTGACTATTCCGACAATGGGCGAACAAACAGTTCCGATCAATTGTACCAATACCGCTGTGGGAAAAGATGAAGATGGTGATTACGCGGTTGCGGGAGAGACAAAAGTCCTGAGTGTGATTGATGTTGATGTTACCGGTTATGTATTTGGCGATAACAATGAAGCTGAATTTATGATTGTGGTTTCTGCAACAACTCCGCCTCTTGATTTGACGTTTCTCTTTTCGGGAGAAAAACAATAACCTTGAAAATACACACAAAATGTCTGCCCACTTTTAGGCAGACATTTTGTATTTTTGACAAGTCATTTGAAAGGACGTTTGTTTTTATTATTAAATTTTTATGATATAGAATACTAAATTTACTATAGAATATTCTGTTATATAATTGATCAAATCCATGAAAAACATCTTGATTGTTATCATATTAGCCGCTTTTTCTATTTCTACGTTTGGACAAACTGTTACAGGTTATGTTCGTGATGCGGGTAGTGATGAGGCATTGGTTGGTGTTAATGTCTTTTACAAAGAGAGTGATAATATGATGGGTGTGGTGACCGGAGTTGATGGCCGTTATGAAATTAAAGTGCCGGATGGCGGAACGGTGCTTAACTTCTCTTACATTGGCTACGAGGCGCAATTGCATCCGATTGTGGTGCGTAAAAACCAAGTCAGTACATTAGATGTGTATTTGAAACCGCAAACCGAAATAATGCAGGAAGTGGTGATAAGCGCCGGACGATTTGATCAAAAACTTAGCGAAATTACCGTTTCGATGGAGGTGCTTAAACCCGAAAACATATTGCGGCAAAATGCTACTGATTTGAGTGTAGCGCTTAATACATTGCCGGGCGTGGATGTGACAGACAAACAACCATCCATTCGTGGCGGCAGTGGTTGGACTTATGGTGTAGGAAGCCGTAGTCAGGTATTGGTCGATGGCATGTCGGTTTTGACGCCGGGGGTGGGAGAGATCAATTGGAATACGATCCCAATGGAAAATGTAGCACAGGTGGAGGTAATGAAAGGTGCATCCTCAGTGCTTTACGGATCTTCGGCACTTAACGGATTAATCAATGTGCGTACAGCTCGTCCGGGATTGGAGCCGCAAACAACAGTTAATGCATATTTGGGCGTATACCTTGAACCTGCCGACAAAGAATATATATGGTGGACTGAAGATTTTTGGCGTGATGGAAAATTTCCGGTTAAACCGGCATTGCGTCAGAATTTATTGTATGGTATTCGTAATCCTATTTATACTTCAACTGATATTTCTCATTCGCGGCGGATTGGAAATTTTGATGTTTCCGGTGGACTTGATATGTATACCAATGAAGGGTTCCGTCAAGGTGATTACAATCAACGAATCCGTTTTGGAGGGAATGTAACATACCATAATCCGAAAATAACCGGCATGAACTATGGTTTAAATTTCAACTATTTGACCAATAACTATTCAGGATTTTTTATTTGGCGTTCGGCCGATGCCCCTTATGTACAATCTCCTATGGCCAATATGAGCCGGCAAGGCAATTCGTTTTACATAGATCCGTTCTTCAATTATGTGGATTCAGAGAAGGGGATAACGCATAGGTTGAAAGGACGTTATTACCA